>JBBSSF010000667.1:0-2116 GCA_038242345.1 Hyphomicrobiales bacterium | reverse complement strand
GTTTCGCCGGCCGAGCGCTTTGCCGCTGCCGGCTGGGAGCGGCTTGCCACCGGCGCGCCGGTGCTGGCGGATGCCGCCATCGCCCTCGACTGCCGGGTGTCCGACACCCGGCAGGTGGGCACCCATACCGTGTTCTTCGTCGAGGTGGCGGGGATCGCGCTGGCGGAGGATCCCGCCGGCCTCGTCTATTTCGACCGCGCATTCCATCCGCTCGGACAGTCCGTGCCGGCCCGGCCCGCGCCGGCGCCAGCGGCGTCCGCGCATTCCTGAGAGAGGCTGCCCCCCATGACTGAGACCGTGACCCCGGACATCGCCGCCCTCGTGCGGCGCATCGAGGTGCTGGAGGCGGAGGCGGACATCCGCCGGCTCGAAACCCGCTACATGTTCCTGTGCGACACCCCGTGCCCGGAATTCGGCGTGCGGGACGACGCCCACCGCATCGACCTCATCATGGAACTTTATACCGACGATGCCATCTGGGAGGGCGTCGGCGAGTATTATGACAACCAGTTCGGCCAGGTCATCGGCAAGGACGCCATCCGCAGGCACTTCCAGAAGTTCTGGGGCGAGAAGCAGGATCCGCTGCTGCTGCTCAACTGCCACTATCTGACCTCCGAGCAGATCCACGTCACCGGCGACACGGCGACGGCGCAGTGGGTGCACATGCAGCCGTGGATCTTCTCCGACGGCAAGGCGCTGCTGCGCTCGTCGCGGCTGAACAACGCCTTCCGCAAGGAGGCGGACGGTAAGTGGCGCTTCACCCGCACCCGCACCGAGAATGTCTTCGTCGCGCCGCTGCCGGCCGGCTGGGCCTCGGACTTCCCCTCCAGGTCGGTGCTGATGAAGCCCTGACTCTCATCCCGACGGCGGCCTCTTTCCTGCTCGAAAGGGACAGGTCGCCGTTCGCAGGGTCTCCCGCCGCCCCCTCCGGTCGCGCTATTGTTGCGGCCGGACCGGGGACGGACGGGGGCGCGACGCATGCACACGGGTGGGCACGGCCAGTGCGGAGCCACGGCGCGATGAGCGCACGGACCCTCAACGGGTTCGATCTCAATCTGGTGAAGGTGTTCCTGGCGATCTGGGAGACGCGCAGCCTGACGCTCGCCGGCGAGCGCCTCGGCCTCACCCAGCCGGCGGTGAGCCACGCGCTGCGGCGGATGCGCGACCAGTTCTCCGATCCGCTGTTCCTGCGGGTCGGCAACCTGATGGAGCCGACGGAAGCCGCCACCCGGCTCTACGAGCCCTTCGACAGGGCGCTCCACATCCTCGGCCAGACCGTCCTCGATCATGATGGCTTCGATCCGGCCCGCTCGGACCGGGTGTTCCGCATCGCCATGTCGGACATCTCCGAGATGGTCTGCCTGCCGCCGATCTTCTCCCATCTGGAGCAGGTGGCGCCGGGGGTGCGGCTGGTGTCGGTGCAGCTGAATGCCGAGACGGTAGCCGCCGAGCTGCGCTCCGGCCAGATCGACATGGCCATGGGCTATCTGCCGGGTCTCGTCGATGTCGACTGTCTCCATTCCTATCTGATGACCGACTGGTTCGTGTGCCTGGTCTCCAGCCGCCACCCCATGGCCGGGCAGGTGCTGACCCGGGAGCAGTTCTCCCGGCTCACCTTCATCGACGTGGCCGTGCATGCCACCGGCTACCGGATGGTGGAATCGGTGCTCGGGCGTCTGGGCGTCGAGCGGCACATCATGGCCCGGCTGGAACATTTCACCGTGCTGCCGCGCATCATCCGCGAGACCGGCTTTGCGGCGCTCTTTCCCTATTCGGCCTCCAGCCGGGTGGCCGAGAGCGGCGAGTTCTCCATCCTGGATCTGCCCTTCGACCTGCCGCAGATCGACATCGAAGTCCACATCCACGCCAATTTCCGCAAGGATCCCGGGATATTGTGGCTGCGCGACGCCATCACCGGCGTGCTGCGCACCGATCCGCCGGCGGACCGCACCATCGCCGTCTGAGCCCGGCGCCGGGCCCGCCCCCAAGGCTGTGGACGGGGACAAGATTCCGCGTTCCGAATCCCGCGGCCTTCGCTATCCTTCCGTCCAGTTGCGCCTTGCGGCGGATCGTCCGGGCTTGGGCCCCGGCGGTTGCGCGCGCGCTGAGTGCGCAG
>JBBSSF010000666.1:0-2132 GCA_038242345.1 Hyphomicrobiales bacterium | reverse complement strand
GCCGCTCGGCCGCTTCGTCGAGGACGGCGTTGCGGACAAGGGCCCCGAGGCCGTTGCGGGCGCGATAGCCGTTGAGGAGCGCCAGCACAGGCGCCGTCTCGACAGGCACCACCCGCACGGTGACGGGGGTGCGGCTGCCGAGGCCGGCGCAGCCGGCCAGCCCCGCGCCGGCCAGCGCCAGCACCAGGGCCCGCCGGCCGGCATCGACCGGAGAGGCGCTCACTGCACCGGGCACGACGAGTCGGCCATGTAATCATGGACGACGATGGTGCCGGAGATGATGTCGGCGGTCGCTTTGTCGGCGGCGGCCTTCATCTCCGGGGTGATGAGCTTCGCGTTGTACTCGTCGAGGGCCCAGCCCACGCCGCCTTCCTTGAGGCCCAGCACTTCCACGCCGCCGGTGAAGGTGCCGGCATTGGCATCTTCCAGCGCCTTGTAGACGGCCACGTCCACGCGCTTCAGCATGGAGGTGAGCACATGGCCGGGGTGCAGGTGGTTCTGGTTGGAATCGACGCCGATGCCGAGCTTGCCGGCCTCAGACGCCGCTTCCAGCACGCCGAGGCCGGTGCCGCCGGCGGCGTGATAGACGACGTCCGCACCGCGATCGAACTGGGAGCGGGCGAGCTCGCCGCCCTTCACCGGATCGGCCCAGGCAGCCCCCGTGGTGCCGGTCATGTTCTGGAACACCACCACATCGGCATTGGCCGCCTTGGCGCCCTCGACATAGCCGCAGGCGAACTTGCGGATCAGCGGGATGTCCATGCCGCCGACGAAACCGATCTTGCCGGTCTTGGACGCCATGGCGCCGAGAAGGCCGACCAGATAGGAGCCTTCCTGTTCCTTGAACACCACCGAGCGCACGTTCGGCAGCTCGACCACGCTGTCGACGATGACGAACTTGGTGTCCGGGAATTCCTTGGCGACCTTTTCCAGCGCCGCCGCCTGGCTGAAGCCGATGGCGACGATGGGCGACGCGCCGCGGCGGGCGAAATTGCGCAGGGCCTGCTCGCGCTGGGCGTCGGTCTGGATCTCGAAGTCGCGGAAGGCAACGCCGGTCTCGGCCTTGAACTTCTCGGCGCCGGTGAAGGCCGCCTCGTTGAACGACTTGTCGAACTTGCCGCCCAGATCGTACACCACGGCGGGCTGGATATCGGCGGCCCATGCCGTGCCGACCGCCATCAACGCCACCAGCGCCGTGCCAAGCCGGGTCAGTCCTGTGCCGATCATGCTTCCTCCAGACGGAATGAGGCCCCGCTCAACGGGACGGGGCGAACGGATCCGGAAAGAGTGACACGGCCCGCGGGCCTTTGCATGGGGTTTTTCCCGCCTCCGCCCGCGGCTTGCCGTCCCGCACCCGGGCTGCCCGGCCACAGGGCACGGATCTGCCCGGGAAACAGGCAGAGTTTCCCCACCCATCGCCGCTGCCGGAGCGGGGCGCCGCTGGTCCTGCCGGATCCGGAACAGTCTTTCGCCGGCTGACGATTCGTCCGGCCCTCCCGTCGGGCCATCTCCCGGCGCGCGGATTTCCGTGGCGGGCCGGAATGGCACGCGGCCTGCAAGGCATGTTGCAACGCAAAAGAATGGCGCTCCCCGGGCGACGGGCGGGTGCCGACTGGCGATCCGGTCCGGCCCTGCCGGAGCGGGTTGGCGGCCGCGGCCGCGGGGAAATGGAACGCTTCGCCAGACCGGCAGCGCCGGTCTTTTCCGAGGGCGGAGCGGTGGCGGAACCCGGGCAAGGGCCGGTGGCGTGACCGGCAGGCCCGTCGCCCCGCGCCCGCGTGGGATCCGGACGGAGGTCTCCGCCATGCGTTCTTTCGTGCGTTCTCTCAAGCGGCTCGCCGGGGTCCTCGGTCCTGCCGGACTGGCCCTGTTCCTCTCCTCCGCTTTCGCCCTGCCCGCGGCGGCGGCCGATCAGGAGGTGGATGTCGAGCTGGTGCTCGCCGTCGACATCTCCCAGTCCATGGACGAGGAGGAGCAGGACGTCCAGCGCCGCGGCTATGTCTCGGCCATCGTGTCGGAAGAGGTGGGGCAGGCGATCAAGGAAGGCCTGATCGGCCGCATCGCCGTCACCTATGTGGAATGGGGCGGCACGGCGGACCAGCAGGTGGTCGCGCCCTGGCATCTGATCGACG
>JBBSSF010000665.1:0-2141 GCA_038242345.1 Hyphomicrobiales bacterium | reverse complement strand
GTCTGGCCGGGCTGGCCGAGATAGCCCCGCGCCAGACCGGTTCCGGCAATCCAGAGTTCGCCGGCGACCCCGGGCGGCACCGGCATCAGCCCGGCATCGAGCACGAGCAGGGTGGTGCCCGCCACCGGCCGGCCGATGGGCACGCTGTCCGCACCGGCGATGACGGGCGCCGCGGCGCTGTCGCCATTGGCTTCCGAGGCGCCGTAGAAGTTCCACAGCCGGGCCTGCGGCAGGGCGGCGGCGAACCGGTCCGCCAGCGGGCGCGGCAACGCCTCGCCACTGCACACGCAGATCCTGAGACCGGCGAGGGCCTCCGCGTGGTCGATGAGCGGCTCCAGCAGGCTGGGCACCAGCGTCAGCCGGGTGATGCCGGCGGCCGCCACCAGCGCGGCCAGCGCGGCGGCATCGCGTCCCTGGTCCCGGTCGGCAATCACCACCGGCACCCCGGCCAGAAGCGGGGCGAGAAGCTCCGTCACGCCATCGACGAAATTGGGCGAGGTGCCGGCGCAGGCGATCTCGCCGGCCGCGTAGGGCAGCGCCCGGGCCTGCCAGACGAGACGGTTCACCAGCCCGGCATGGGTGTTGGCGACCCCCTTCGGCGTGCCGGTGCTGCCGGAGGTGTAGATCAGGAAGGCGAGCTGGTCGGGCAGCGGCCCGTCCCTCGGGTCCGGCGTCCCGGCGGAGGGCGGCGGATCCGCGTCGAGCAGAAGCGCCGGCGGCAGGGCGAGGCCCGCCGCGCCCAGCCGGTCCCGGGTGGCGCGGTCGGTCACCAGCCATGCGGCGCCGCTGTCGGCCAGCATGAAGGCGAGGCGGTGCAGCGGATAGTCGGGATCGAGCGGCAGATAGACCCCGCCTGCCCGCAGGGTGCCGAGAAGCGCGGCGGCGAGGGCCGCCGAGCGCGGCAGGGCGATGCCGACACGCTGTTCCGGCCGCAGCCCGGCGGCGCGCAGCCGGCGGGCGATGTCGGCCGCCCGGGCGTCGAGCGTCGCATAATCGAGCCGGATGCCGTCCTCCACGAGGGCGGTGGCGGCCGGATCCCGGGCGACCCGGGCGGCAAACAGGGAGGGGACCGTCTCGCCGCCGTCCGGCAGGGCCGGCGGGGCGGAACCTCGGGCGAGAAGCGCGGGCCAGGCGTCCGCCGGCAGCAGCGGCGCGGTGCGCAGCGGCCGGTCGGGCGCCGTCGCCATGGCGTCGAGCAGGGTCACGAGGGCCTGAAGCCAGACCGTCAGGGTGGCGGCATCGAACAGGCCGGCATCATATTCCAGCTCGCCGCTGATGCCGCCCTCCGCCGACGGGTTGAGGAGCAGCGTCAGCTCGAACTTGGCATCCCCCGTGGTCACGTCCAGCGGCGTCGCCGCGAGGCCGGGCAGATCCAGCCCGGCAAGCATCTCCGCGCTGCGCCAGGCGAGCATGACCTGAAACACCGGCGTGTGCTCCAGCGTGCGCGTCACCGCCAGTTCTTCCACCAGAAGCTCGAAGGGCACGTCCTGATGGGCAAGCCCATCCAGCACCGCATCCCGCGCGGCGGCGGTAAGGGCGGCGGCCGAGGCGGCCGTGCCGGGCGCCAGCCGCAGGGCCAGGGTGTTGACGCAGAAGGCGACCAGCGGATCCAGCTCCGGCCGGTTGCGGTTCGCCACCGGCACGCCGATCACCACCTCGTCCTGTCCCGCCAGCCGGCCGAGCCAGGCGGCAACCCCGGCAAGCACGGTGGCAAACAGCGTGGTGCCTTCGGCTCGCGCGAGCGCCTCCAGCCCGCGCGCGCGGGCAGGCGGCAGGTCCACCGCCAGCCGGGCCGCCGGCCGGTGGCGCTCGGCAGTGCGGGGCCGGTCGGTGGGCAGGGTCAGGAAGGCGGGGGCGCCCGCCAGCCGCGCCCGCCAGTGGGCCAGCTGGCGGGTCAGGGTGCCGCTCTCCGTCAGCCAGCGCCGCAGCCACACCGCATGATCGGCATAGCTGATCGCAGGTGGCGCCCAGTCCGGCGCCCGTCCGGTCCGCCGGGCGCCATAGGCGACGGCCAGATCCCGCTGGAACACCGGCAGGCTGGCGCCGTCGGCGGCGGCATGGTGCAGGACGACGAGGAGGACGTGTCCCGTCGGCGGCAGCTCCAGCAGATGGGCCCGCAGCAGCGGCTCGGCGGACAGATC
>JBBSSF010000664.1:0-2144 GCA_038242345.1 Hyphomicrobiales bacterium | reverse complement strand
TCTACTTCATGACCTTCTTCTATCTGGGGAATTTCGTCTTCAAGGCCTATCTGGTGTGGGTCGGCAGCCGCGCCGACAAGCCCCACGACCAGGACATCGAGGCCCTTGCGCGCCAGCTGACGGTGGATGATCTGCCCGTCTTCACCATTCTGGTGCCGATGTTCCGCGAGCCGGAAGTGCTGCCGATCCTGGCCCATGCGCTGCGCCAGCTCGACTATCCGCTGGGCAAGCTCGACATCAAGATCGTGCTGGAGGAAGGCGACGACCTCACCCTCGACGCCGCCAAGCGGCTCGGCCTGGAAGGCGTGTTCGAGATCATCCGCGTGCCGCCCTCCCAGCCGCAGACCAAGCCCAAGGCCTGCAACTACGCCCTGCGCTTTGCCCGCGGCGACCTGCTCGTCATCTATGATGCCGAGGACAAGCCCGAGCCGTCCCAGCTGCGCAAGGTGGTGGCAGCCTTCAAGCTCGCCTCCAAGGACACCGCCTGCATCCAGTGCCGGCTGAACTTCTACAATGCCGAGGAAAACTGGCTCACCCGCCTGTTCACCCTCGACTATTCGCTCTGGTTCGACCTGCTGCTGCCGGGTCTGGAGGCCCTGCGCATCCCGATCCCGCTCGGCGGCACCTCCAACCATTTCCGCACCCAGATCCTGCGTGATCTTGGCGCCTGGGATCCCTTCAACGTCACCGAGGACGCCGATCTCGGCGTGCGCCTCACCCAGGCCGGCTACCGGGTGGGCGTCATCAACTCGACGACCTTCGAGGAAGCCAACGTTTCCCAGAAGAACTGGATCCGCCAGCGCTCGCGCTGGATCAAGGGCTACCTCCAGACCTTCCTCGTCCATACCCGCCGGCCGCTGCACCTGCTGCACACCATCGGCCCGCTCGGCGTCTTCGGCTTCCTGTTCTTCATCGGCGGAACGGCACTGGCCGGGCTTCTGAATCCGCTGTTCCACATGCTATTCCTGTTCTGGGTCATCACCCAGACGACAGTCCTCGACATCTTCTTCCCGCCGACGGTGCTCTATCTCAGCCTCATCAACCTCATCATCGGCAACGGGCTCTTCATCTATCTCGCCATGATCGCCCCGCTGCCGCGCATGCGGGCCAATCTGGTGCCCTTCGGGGTGACGGCCCTGTGGTACTGGGTGCTGATGGCGATCGCGGCCTACAAGGCGCTGTGGCAGCTCATCGTCAATCCGTTCTACTGGGAGAAGACCCAGCACGGCATCTCGACCCACACCGCGGCCGAGCTGGCCAAGACCGGATATGCGCCGGAGAAGCTGTCATGATCCTCGCCCAGATCGAGCGTTTCCTGACCTGGCTGGTTCCGGCGGCCGTGTTCGTCGCCTTCCTGTCGTGGCTGGCCGCCAACGGCTTCCTGTCGCCGGACGTGATGCGGGCAACCGGCTTCGGTATCCTGGATGCGGAGGGGCATTCCACCTTCGCCGAGTTCGTGACCCGCTATCCGACCCTGCCGAGCGTGGCGGCGATGGTGGTGACCTGGCTCGCCCCGTGGTCGCCGATCCCGCAGCCGCTGCTCATCAATGCCGGTCTCGGCGCCCTCATCGTGGTGGCCCTCGGCTGGGGCTACCGCAAGGCCGGCTATGACCGCTGGCTGGCCGCCCTCATGGCCGGGCTGATGGCGATCAATCCGGTGTTCCTGCGTCTGATGTCGGAAGGCGACGTCTTCTGGCCGGTGGCAGGCGGCACCCTCTTTGCCGCGGGCATGCTGCGCATGCGCCATGGCGTGGTGGTGACCAACGCCATCGTCATCGCCATGGCGATGTTCCTGCTCATTCCGTCCCACAAGGTCGGCATCGTCCTCGTCATCTCCTCCCGGCCCTTCCTGGTGCTCGCCTGTCCGCCGTCGATCCTTTCGGTGTCGACGGTCGGCGCCTACATGGCGCTGCTCTTCCCCTCCCTCTTCCTGGTGCTGTCGCTGGTCTATGTCTCCCAGGTGTTCCAGGGAGATGCGCTCGCCTTCGTGGCCGACGTGATGCAGGACTGGAGCCTGTCGCCGATCGTCGCGCCCACGGCTGCGGAAGCCGCGGACCCGACCGGCGGCGTGCTGACGGGGCTTCTCGCCATCGGTCTGATCGCGCCGATCCTGCCGGCGATGATCGTGATCGGCTGGCAGAATG
>JBBSSF010000663.1:0-2170 GCA_038242345.1 Hyphomicrobiales bacterium | reverse complement strand
TGGAATGCGCCCGGCTATCAGGGGTCGTCGCCCGTCGGCTGTTGCGAGCCCGATGCCGGCTCCTATGCCGCCGTGCTCGGCCGCCTGCTGGCGGCGCTCGGGCTGGAGCGGGTGCATCTCGTCGGCCATTCGCTGGGCGCCATCATGGCCGCCCGCTTTGCCGCCGATCACCCGGAGAAGGTCGCGAGCCTGACGCTTGCCTCCGTCGCCCTCGGCCACGCCCGGCTGGAACCGGCGCGGCGCGCCGAGCTGCTGGCGAACCGTCTCGCCGATCTCGATACCTTCGGCCCGCGCGGCCTGGCGGAAAAGCGCGGGCCGCGGCTCTGCGGTCCCCATGCCTCGCCGAAGGCCATCCGTGCGGTCATCGACACCATGGCGATGGTGACCCCTGCCGGCTATCGCGATGCGGCGCGGCTGCTCTCCGGCGCTGATACGCTGGCCGATGTCGCCCGTCTGCCGGCGACGCTGCCGGTGCAGGTGGGGTGGGGCGCCGACGATGTGGTGACGCCGCCGGCGGCCAACCGGCAGGTGGTTTCCGCCCGTCCCGGCTGCCGGGCAACCGAGGTTGCGGGCGTCGGACATGCCTTCTATGTGGAGCAGCCGGCAGCCCTTGCCGGTGTCATCGAGACCTTTGTTCAGGATCTGCCGTGACCGAGACCCCGGACGCCCCGAAGGACAAGTACATCGTTCCGGCGCTTTCTCAGGGCCTGTCGATCCTGGCCCTGTTCTCCCGCGAGCGCCCGGCCTGGACGGCCCCGGAAATCTCCCAGGAAACCGGGCTCTCCCGCACCACCGTGTTCCGGATGCTGCACACCCTGGAGACGGCGGGCTTCATCACCCGGCCGGAGAACGAGCGCGCCTTCCGGCTGGGGCCGGCGGTGCTGTCGCGCGGCTTCGTCTATCTCGCCTCCCTCGACATCGTCGAGCTTGCCCGGCCCGCCCTGATGGCGCTCAGGGACCGTACCGGCATGTCCACCCACATGGCCGTGCGCGACGGGCGGGAGATGCTCTATGTCGCCCGTTATCCGGCGCTGACGACGGTCAATTCCACGGTGCAGATCGGCACCCGCTTCCCGATCCACGCCACCGTCATCGGCCGGATGATGATCTGCGAGTGGAGCGACGCGGAACTGGCCGCGCTCTTTCCCGAGGAAACCCTGCCGGCCTTCACCGAGCAGACGCCGAAGACGCTGTCCGACCTGAAGGCGATCCTGGCCGCCGACCGGGCGCGCGGCTATGCCGTCAGCCAGTCCTTCTTCGAGCGTGGCGTCAGCTCGGTGGCGGCCCCCGTGCGCGATGATGGCGGACGCATCGTCGCCACCATCAACGCCACCTCGGTGGACAATTATATCGCCCCGGAGCAGATGGCCGGGCCGATCAAGGATGCGGTGCTGGAAACCGCCGCCGAGATTTCCCGCTGGATGAGCAGCCACACCGTGGACGTGTGAGCGTTCTCTCCCGGCGGGACATAAAAAATGTTCGGTGTCAAGTATTTTCAAGGCATCCCATTTGGCCTGAAACCTTATACGAGACAGCAAGTTAGCTCTGTATCGTGCCACCCGATGGCACCTCGGCGGTGTGGGCTAGGTGCCACATGAGAGCGTTGGGAGAGAAAGCCGGATCGCGCTACATCGGACACGGAGTGCAGCGTCGGCAACCGACCTGAACTCCCATATTACCGGCTTCCCAAACGAAGAACGCACGGCCTGGAGCCGCGCGTTCTTCATTAAATCTATGTCGGAGCATCGTCATCCTGACTTCGGGGTGGCGACGGCCTTGGCCTTGCCACCCCGCTTGAATCCCCGATCCCCCGCCATGAAGGCTTCGAGCATGTGCGGGATCAGCGTGGCCGCATCGACCGCTTCGCCATAGGTCTGCGCATGAAGAGCGGCGTACCGGTCTAGATCCATTTTCAGGCTGGCTGGACAAGCGAATGTCAGCTTGGTGCTGCTGGTCGATGGCAGCGGCCCAAGCCGGAGTTTTCTGGCCATGTTCATCGGGCACCTCCACGCTGAAGAAAGAGCGGCTGGTAAGGTCGAACCTGTAAATCCCTTGCCACGATGATCCGCACCGGCAACCCCGGCCGCGCTGTCAGCGTCGGCTGGATGTTCATGTTGCGCCGGGTCATCTCCTGCCCCACTTGGTTCACACTGTCCTGCAGACCATCGCG
>JBBSSF010000662.1:0-2170 GCA_038242345.1 Hyphomicrobiales bacterium | reverse complement strand
GCTCTTCTGGAGCGTCCGACGGTCATCCCGGGGCTCGAAGGCTATCTCGAAGCCTTCTTCGCGCTGGACGCGGACCGGCACTGGTCCGAGGCCGGCGCCGGGATGATCCCGTTCCAGTCCATCCGCGCCTATGCGGACGCCTACGGGTTCGACGGGCCGGGCGAGTTCGACCGGCTGTTCCGGCTGATCCGGGCGCTGGATGCGGACTATGTCCGCACCATCAACAAGCGTGACTGAGGCCGCCTCCGGGCGGCCTTTTCTGTTTCTGGAGGCCGGCCCATGGTTGCGATCGACACTCTCCGCCGGATCACGCTGGAGGCGCGCGCCGTTGGGGTCTCGGAGGCATCTGCCGCGCTCGGCCGGCTGCTGTCGTCGAACGAGGCGGTGCTGGCGTCGATCGAAAAGCTCGATGCGACCGACAAGAAGCGCCGCGAAAGCCTTGTGGCCAGCGCCAGGCAGGCAGAAAAGACTGTCGCTGCAAATGACAAGGCCTATGGCGCGGCCGTGCGCTATGCGGCTGACGTTGAGAAGCTGGAACGCTTCCTGAAGGCTGGCAGCCTGTCTCAGGAGGCGTTCAACACCGCGATGGCTGGCGCGCTGGCCATTTTCGAGAAGTCCGCACAGGCGGCTTCTGGCAGCGCCGCGGCCACTTCGCATTTCGCGGAAGAGGCGCGCGCCCTCAAGGCGGTGCTTGATCCTCTCGGCGCCGCCCAAGATGCGTTGAGCGCAAAGCTGAAGCGCTATGGCGAAATGGCGCTGGCCGGGGCCATTGATGAAGGGGAATTGATCGAGGCCTCTCTGCGGGCGCAACTGGCGTTTGACGAGCAGCGGGCGGCCATTGACGGCACGGCGGAAGCGCGCCGCAATCTCGCGCGGGAGAACGAGCGTCTGGAGGCGACCTATCTCCCGCTGATCAGGCTGGAAAAGGACCTTGCCAGGGAGCAGGCGGCGATTGCGGCCAGCAGCTTCTCGGATGCGCAGAAGCAGACCGCGCTTTCGGCGCTTGAAGCGCGCATGCAGTTGCAGCGCGAAGCCATTCAGCGCCGTGAAGCAACTCTATCCGGCGTCAACGACCCGAACCGTCGGACGCGCATCGACTGGAGCAATCTGAGCTTCCAGCTCAACGACATCGGGACCATGGGCCTGATGGGGTTCAGCCCCATGCAGATCGCTACGTCTCAGGGCGGCCAGATCCTCCAGATCCTGCAGCAGGCGGAGGGCGGCCCGCGCGCGGCGCTGAAACAGATCGGGGCAGATGCGGCAGCCGCCGGCACACGGGTTTTGGCTCTCGCGTCTGCGAACGCCATGCTCACGACAAGCCTTGGCGCCGGGGCTCTTGCCGCGATCGCACTTTACAACGTCTTCAAGCGGGAAGGGCCGGGAACCGAAGAGTCCCTGAAGGCGCACGCCGATCTCATGGACCGGATTGCGAAAAGCACAGACCTTTCGGCGAAGAATGCCCAACTGGCCCGTGTCCGGCGTGAGGACCCAACCGTCCTTCAGGCGGCGATGCGCGATGATGCGCGTGTCATGCGCGTCAACTATGACTATGAATCGTCGATGCTTTCCGGATCTCTTAACCCCGGCCCTGACCAGCATTGGTATGATGTCAAATATCAGGGCGCGATCGACAAGTTCCAGGAGAGCGTTCGCAAGGGCGCCCCAGATGTGCGGGCCTTCCGGGCGGACGTTGCCGGGATCATGCTCAATCCTGATGTGTCCGCGGAAACGCTCAAGGTCGGGCGGCATCTTCTGGAGGCATCTGGGGATGCGGAGAAGCTGCGGGTCGGTCTAGCCGAAAACGGCATTATCATCGGATCGGTCAGCACGGAGGCGGAGCGCCTTGCCGCGGCGACCCATCGGACCGCTGATGCCCTGAAGGGCTTGCATGCGCTTGGCGCGACGGCAATTGCCCTGCCGGATCGCGACCAGATCGAGAACCTCTACGCGCGCGGCATGAACAGTGCCACGTCCATGGGGCAGGCTCTCGCGGTCGAGAAAGCGCGGACGGACGCCCTCGCCGAACTGGACCGGCAGCTTGCCCTGACCGCAGCCTCCGATGCTCTCGGAATCCGCTCTCTGACCGCCCGCACTGCTGCCGAGAAGGCGGCGATTGCGGAAGAGCAGAAGCGCATCGAGATCCGCCGCAAGTGGGGTGAGGCCGGGCTGT
>JBBSSF010000661.1:0-2172 GCA_038242345.1 Hyphomicrobiales bacterium | reverse complement strand
TTGCCCGGACTGGGTGATTTCTCGCGGCCGGGGCTATCTGGCGCCCAAGGGCCGGGGCGACCTCGGCTCCTGGGTGATCGAGCTTTCCGGCGCCAAGCGCGGGCTGTGGCGGCGGCATTCTCAGGGCATCGGCGGCGATGTGCTGAAGCTGATCGCCTATTGCCTGACGGGCGACGTGCGCGTGACTTCCGAGACCTTTGCGGAAGCGCGGGATTTCCTCGGCCTCGACCGGTTGCCGGACCCGGTGGAAGCCGCCCGGCGGCGGGCGGCGGCGGAGAAGCGGCGCAAGGATCAGGAGCGGGTGGCGGCTGAGGAGCGCCTGCAGGCGACGCAGCGCGCCCGGGACATCTGGCGCGCTGCCGGCCCCGGGGCGGGATCTCCTGTGGAAGCCTTTCTGGCGGCGCGCGGCGTGGGCGGCTTTGCCGTGCCGCCGACGCTGCGCTTTCACCCTGAGCTGCCCTACTGGTGGACGGAAAAGGCGGGACGGGCGGCGATCATCCATCGCGGGCCGGCCATGGTGGCGCTGATGACCGATGGCGCCACGGGCGCCTTCCGCGGCGTGCACCTGACCTGGCTGGCGCCCGGCGGAGCGGGCAAGGCGCGGATCCTTGCGCCGGATGGCTCGGCGTGTGTCGTGCGCAAGGTGCGCGGGGCGCCGGCGGGGGCGCATGTGCGCCTCGCGCCTCCGGGTGTGGAACTGGCGGTTGCCGAGGGCATCGAGACGGCGATTGCGGTTGCGCTTTCGTGCGGGCGGCCGGTGTTTGCGGCCTTGTCGCTGGGCAATCTGGATGCCGCCTTGCCGCCGATGGTGCGGGATCTGACGCTTTGTGCCGATGCGGACGAGAAATATCGGCTGGTGGCGCCTTCCGCCCGGGGGCGGATGGTGGATCCGGATGCTGTCATCGACCATGCGGTGACGGCGCACGCCGGCCGGGGGCTGCGGGTGCGGCTGGCGCGGCCGCCTCTGGGGCTGGATTTCCGCGACTGGTGGGCGGGCGAGGCCGGCAAGCCCAGGAGCGATCTCCCCCTTCCGCCCGGTCTCTCTCCGGCGGGTGAGGAGGCGCGGGCATGGTGATGCCGATGGACAGCGGGCCGGAGGCCGTGCGCGCGGCCATCCTGAACGCGCCCGTGGTGGCGGAACCGGATCCCGAGGACCGGGCCGAAGATCCTGTGGCCGCGGGGGAGAGCGGGGCGGAAGGGGGGAAAGAGGCGGCGGCGGTTGCCGGGGATGCTCCGGCGGACGGCGGGCCTGCGGGCGAAGGCGTGGCCGAAGGGGCGGACGCCGGCGATGAGGGCGACGCCGAGGGGCCGGAGGAAGAGCGCCCGCCGCAGGACTGGGGCTATGACACCGACGCGATGAATGCCGAATGGGCGCTGGTGCTGATGGGCTCCAAGGCCGTCATCGTGCGCGAGAACCCCGAGGCGCCGGTGGAAGACCGGCTGCGCATCCTCTCGCTGGAAGCCTTCCGGGCCTATTATCTCAACCGGCCGACGGAGGTGGACACCAGCCGCGGGCGCAAGGTGGTGAGCTGGGCCGATCGCTGGCTGAAGACACGGACGCGGCGCACCTTTTCCGGCATCGAATTCGTGCCGGACCCGGGGGAGCCGCCGGGAACGCCGGGCTATCTGAACCTGTGGCGTGGCTTCTCTGTGCGGCCTCGGCCGAAGGCGAACGGCTATGCCGTGTTCCGGGACCATCTGTTCACGAACATCTGCGGGCAGGATGAGGAGCTGTTCCGGTGGCGGTTCGGCTGGTGCGCCCACATCGTGCAGCGGCCGCGGGAGCGGGTGGGCACCTGCGTCGTGCTGCGCGGGCGCATGGGCTCGGGCAAGACCAAGGTGGGCGAGGTGATCGGCTCGCTGGTCGAGAGCCACTATTTCCTCGTCGATGATCCCCGTTATGTCACCGGGCAGTTCAATGCGCACATGGCGAGCTGCCTGCTGTTGCAGGCGGAAGAGGCGGTGTGGGCCGGTGACAAGGTGGCCGAAGGGCGGCTGAAGAGCCTGATTACATCGAAGTCGCAGATGATCGAGGCCAAGGGCGTCGATCCGATCCGGCTGGTGAACAATGTGCGCCTCATCATGACCTCCAATGAGGGCTGGGTGGTGCCGGCGGGCATGGACGAGCGGCGCTATGCCTGCTTCGACGTGGCGGACACCTGCATCGGCAAT
>JBBSSF010000660.1:0-2201 GCA_038242345.1 Hyphomicrobiales bacterium | reverse complement strand
GTTCGTGACCTTTCCGTTCATCGCGCGCGAGCTGATCCCGCTGATGCAGGCCCAGGGCACCGGCGACGAGGAGGCGGCGCTGTCGCTCGGCGCCTCGGGCTGGCGCACCTTCTTCCGGGTGACGATGCCCAATGCCAAATGGGGCCTTCTCTATGGCGTGCTGCTCTGCAATGCCCGGGCGATGGGCGAGTTCGGCGCGGTGTCGGTGGTCTCGGGCCATATCCGCGGCCTGACCAACACCATGCCGCTGCATGTCGAGATCCTCTACAACGAATATAATTTCGTGGCCTCCTTCGCGGTCGCCTCGCTTCTGGCGCTGCTGGCGCTGGTCACCCTCGGCCTGAAATCCCTGCTCGAATGGCGCGCCGGCGACGAGATCGCCGCCGCCCGCCATTCCTGATCCCGATCCGGAGAGGAGATCGTTCCATGAGCCTTGCTGCCCGGACCGACGGATCCGCTGCTCCGTCCTATGGCCAGTTCGTCACCCGCCGGGCCAATCCGGTGGACGTGAAGGTGGAGGCGCTGTCGAAGTCGTTCGGCGGCGCCCACCCGGCGCTCGCCAACATCAATCTGGATGTCGCCGGCGGCGAGCTGGTGGCGCTGCTGGGGCCCTCCGGCTCCGGCAAGACGACGCTCCTGCGCATCATCGCCGGCCTCGATTTCCCGACCGAAGGCCGCATCCTGTTCTCGGGCGCCGATGCGCTTTCCCGCGGCGTGCAGGAGCGCAATATCGGCTTCGTCTTCCAGCACTATGCCCTCTTCCGGCACATGACGGTGTTCGACAACATCGCCTTCGGCCTGACGGTGCGCCCGCGCGAGACCCGGCCGCCGGCGGCCGAAATCCGCGCCCGGGTGCTGGCGCTCCTCGATCTGGTCCAGCTTGGCGGGCTGGAGAAGCGCTATCCGGCCCAGCTGTCCGGCGGCCAGCGCCAGCGGGTGGCGCTCGCCCGCGCGCTCGCCATCGAGCCGCAGATCCTGCTCCTCGACGAGCCCTTCGGCGCGCTGGATGCCAAGGTGCGCAAGGACCTGCGCCGCTGGCTGCGGGAAATCCACGACCGCACCGGCCACACCACTTTGTTCGTCACCCACGACCAGGACGAGGCGATGGAACTCGCCGACCGGGTGGTGGTGATGAGCCGGGGCCATATCGAGCAGGTCGGCACGCCGGACGCGATCTACGATCACCCCGAGACGCCCTTCGTGTTCGATTTCATCGGCCAGTCGATCCAGCTTCCGGTGGAGATCCGGGCCGGCCGGGTGACCTCCGCCGGCGCGCCGCTCGCCGTTCCGGCCGACGGTCTCGGCGATGGTCCGGCGACCCTCTTTGCCCGGCCCCAGGATGTCCGGCTGGAGACGGCAGGGGAGGGGCTTGCGGCATCCGTCGTCGCCCTGCGCCGCTCGGGCGCCAGCCGGCTGGTGGAAGTGGCCGTCGGCCCCGGCGAGAGCCGGGTGGAGCTGGTGGTGCCGGCCGACCGGGCGGTGGCGATCGGCGACCGGGTGCGGCTGGGCTTTGCCCGCGCGCGCCTGTTTCCCGCGCGCTGAGGCGGTCAGCCCCGGAGGACATCCGCGCGGCCGCACCGCCCCCTTTTTCTCCGGGGCGGGAGCGGCCGCCGCGCATTCCGGCCCCCGCGGAGGGCGGTGACCGGGCCGGGCCTTTGGGACGGGCGCGCCGGACAACGACCTGATTCCCGCTCCGCCCTGACGTTGCGGCGGGAACACACTCGTTCACGCCCGGGGTGAAGAAAATGAAATGCGCCGGTGCGGCGCCCCCAAGGGATTGACGGCGCGCATGCTTTCCGATTCCTCAAGAGAGGGACGCGGAAAATCCGCGGGGCGTTAGGATTTGACTCAGGAATCCATGCCCAAATCGCTGCAGGAGACTGGTTTCCTGTAATGCGTATCGTGAAGCGGGTGTGATGGCAGACCGATTTTCCGATTCTCTCGGAGTCCGCCGTACAGTCCGGGTTCTCGGGTCGGTTTCGACTGCCTGTGCCCTGGTCGCGCTGCCGCTCGCCCCGACCTTCGCCCAGTCTCCGCCCCCTTCCTCCGGCGCCGTCGCCACCGGGCCCGCGGCTGCCGCCACCCCGGCCAAGGCGCCGTCGCCCACCTTCTTCGGCCGGGCGATCGCCTGGTTTCGCGGCGACAAGGCCGATGGCGGCCTCAATGATCCGGTCTACGAGGCGACCCCCTACACCGTGAAG
>JBBSSF010000659.1:0-2201 GCA_038242345.1 Hyphomicrobiales bacterium | reverse complement strand
CCCGGCCGGGACGTGACGCCCTACAACATGACCGTCACCGACAACATCCTGCCCGATCTGGTGGCGGAGCTGGAAAAGAAGACGGATTATCGCGCCCGCCGGGCCGAAATCGACGCCTTCAACAAAACCTCGCTCTATCTGAAGCGCGGCATCGCGCTGACGCCGGTAAAATTCGGCATTTCCTTCACCCTCATCCATCTCAATCAGGCTGGAGCCCTCGTCCACATCTATCAGGATGGCTCGATCCATCTGAACCATGGCGGCACCGAGATGGGGCAGGGGCTGAACCTCAAGGTCGCCCAGGTGGTGGCCGAGGTGTTCGGCGTGCCGCTGGAGACGGTGAAGATCACCGCGACCCACACCGGCAAGGTGCCGAACACCTCGCCGACGGCGGCCTCCTCGGGGTCCGACCTCAACGGTCAGGCGGCCCGCATCGCCGCCGAGACCATCCGCGACCGGCTGGTGGCCTTCGCCGCCCATCAGCATGGCGTGGCACCGGAGGCGATCCGGTTCCGGGATGGCGAGGTCGATCTCGGCAAGGCGGTGATGCCCTTCGCGCTGCTTGCCAAGCAGGCCTATCTGGCGCGGGTGTCGCTGTCCTCCACCGGCTTCTATGCCACGCCGGAAATCCACTGGGACCGGCTGAACGCCACCGGCCGGCCGTTCTTCTATTTCGCCTATGGTGCGTCCTGCTCGGAAGTGCTGATCGACACGCTCACCGGTGAATCCCGGGTGACGCGGGTCGACATCCTGCACGATGCCGGCCACTCCCTGAACCCGGCCATCGACATCGGCCAGATCGAGGGCGGCTTCGTGCAGGGCATGGGCTGGCTGACGACGGAAGAGCTGGTGTTCGACAAGGCCGGGCGTCTGCGGACCCATGCGCCGTCGACCTACAAGATCCCGTGCGCGTCGGATGTGCCCGCGCATTTCGTCACCGAGCTCTATGAGTCCGGCGGCGCCCGGGTCGACACCATCTACCGCTCCAAGGCGGTCGGCGAGCCGCCGCTGATGCTGCCGATCTCGGTCTTCTCGGCCATCACCCATGCGGTGGCGAGCCTGAAGCCCGGCACCGTGCCGCCGCTGAATGCTCCGGCCACGGCCGAGGAGATCCTGACGGCGTGTCAGGCCATGCGAGCCTGATCGGGCGACCGCCCGAACCCGCCCGGAGGCTGAAGCCCCGGAACCTCCTTCTTTTTCTCAAAAAGAGGGGAGGGTTCGGGAGGCTCGTGCCTCCCGATCGGGGGCTGGGGGCTGAAAGCCCCCAAAAGGGACGGGGGGAGAGGGAATATGGAACTCTGGGCGCGGATTGCCGCCCTTCTCGCCCGGGACGGGGCGGCGGCGCTGGTGACCGTGGTGACGGCCGACGGCTCGACGCCGCGGGAGGCGGGCGCGCGCATGGCGGTCGGCCGCGACGGGGCCTTTTCCGGCACCATCGGCGGCGGGGCGCTGGAATGGCAGGCGCTGGCGCTGGCCCAGAGCGAGATTGCCGCCGGGGAGCCGCGGGCGCGGCTGCGCACCATCGCGCTCGGCCCCGAGCTTGGCCAGTGCTGCGGCGGCCGGGTGACGGTGCTCGTCGAGACCTTTTCCGCCGCCGACCTGCCCGGGCTGGCGCCGATCCTGGCGGCCGAGCGGGCGGGCTCCTTTTCCACCATGGCGCGGCGGGATGCGGCCGGGCGCTTCGTGCGCACCCTCACTGCCGATGACGGGCCGGACCCGGGAGCGGGCACGGCGCGGCTGACCGCCGATGGCCGGCTGGAGGAACGCTTCGGGATCGCGCGGCGGCCGCTCTTCCTGTTCGGGGCGGGCCATGTCGGCCGGGCGCTGGTGCTGGCGCTGGCGCCCTTGCCCTTTGCCGTCACCTGGATCGACCCGCGGCCCGATGCCTTTCCGGGGGCGATGCCCGGCACTGTGACGCCGGTGGCGCCGGCCGCGCCCGAAGAGCTCGTCGCCGCGGCACCGGACGGCACCTTCGTGCTGGTGCTCACCCATTCCCATGCGCTCGATTTCGCCATCGTGCATGCGGCCCTGGCGGCGGGACGCTTTCCCTATGTCGGGGTGATCGGCTCGGCCACCAAGCGGGCGCGCTTCACCTCGCGGCTGCGGGCCGCCGGCGTGGCCGAGGACCGGATTGCCGCGATGATCTGCCCGATCGGCGGCACGCGGCTGCAATCCAAGCACCCGGCGCCCATCGCCGCGGT
>JBBSSF010000658.1:0-2203 GCA_038242345.1 Hyphomicrobiales bacterium | reverse complement strand
CGTCCCGTCCGCGCGCTCTGGACCGGGCGGCGCTGGGGCTGGTCGGCGTCATCGCCGCGCTTGGCTGGGTGGCGCTGGTCGCCATGGTCATTGGCATGCCGGCGGAAGGGCTGGCGGCCTTGGGGCCGGGCATGGACGTGTTCGGCGCCCTCGATCTGCCGCCCTCGGTGGCGGCGGGGCTGGCCACCCTCTGCGCCCCCCTTGGCGGCGCCGTGGGGCTTCTCAGCCCGGCCGGCTTCGCGCTCGCCTTTCTCATGTGGATGGCCATGTCGGCGGCGATGATGCTGCCGAGTGCGGCACCGGTGCTGGCTATCCGCGGCCGCCATGCCGGCGAGGCGACCGCCCGCATCCTCGGCTATCTCGTCATCTGGTTCGGCTTCTCGGGGGTGGCGACGGCGGTCCAGGCGGGGCTGGTGGCGGCCGGACAGCTCTCCTCGGCCCTGGCGCCGGCGGGCGTCGGTCTGGCCGGCCTCTCCCTGGTGGCGGCCGGGCTCTACCAGTTCACGCCGCTGAAGACCGCCTGCCTGCTGCGCTGCCGCTTTCCGCCGGCCTTCGCCCCGCGCGAGACCGGCTTCCTCGGCGCGGCCTTCCGGGACGGCCTCGGCCGCGGGGTCGACTGTCTGGGCTGCTGCTGGGTGATGATGGCGGCCATGCTGGCGCTGGGCACCATGAATCTGGTGTGGATGGCGGTGCTGGGCGTGCTGGCGGCGCTGGAAAAGCTCACTCTCGGCCGGGTGGTGCCGAATTTCATCGGCCTTGCCCTGACGGTGCTGGGCGGGGCGCTGCTGATGGTCTCGCCCTTCGGCGCGGCGCTGCTGGCGCGGGGGTGAGGGGGCAAGCAGGGTGGGCGGCGGGCGTCTGTCATCCCCCGGGGCGGGCTGAAGATCGGCGGCGATTTCCGTTGCGGAGCGTGCCTGTTGTGCACTGCACGCGAGGGCGTCTCCCATGCTAGAAAACCGGACGGGCTCCGTGGACGGGGCGGGCGGCCGGAAGGTTTCGGTGCCTGAGGGGAAATCGTGATGATCGAGCTGTTGACGAATCCGGAAGTCTGGGCGGCGCTCTTCACCCTGACGGTGATGGAGATCGTGCTCGGCATCGACAATGTCGTGTTCATCTCGGTGCTCGTTGCCAAGCTGAAGGGCGACGAGGCGAAGAAGGCGCGGCAGATCGGGCTTGGTCTTGCCCTCATCATGCGCGTGGCGCTGCTGCTGGTGCTCTCGTGGCTGATTGGTCTGTCGGCGCCGCTGTTCGAGATTTTCGGCAAGGAAATCTCGGCCCGCGACCTGATCCTCATCGGCGGCGGCCTGTTCCTCCTCGTCAAGGGCACGCTGGAGATCCATCACGGCATCGAAGGCATGGGGCATGACGAGGGCGGTGGCGGCAAGGCGGCGAGCTTTGCCGCGGTGATCGCCCAGATCATCGTCATCGACATGGTCTTTTCCGTTGATTCGATCGTCACCGCCATCGGCATGGCGAGCCATGTGGAAGTGATGATCGCCGCCGTCATCATCGCGGTCGGCGTGATGTATGTCGCCTCGGGCCCGGTCAGCGTGTTCGTGCACCAGCACCCGACCACCAAGATGCTGGCACTGTCCTTCCTGCTGCTGATCGGCGTGGCGCTGATTGCCGATGGTCTCGGCTTCCACATTCCGCGCGGCTACATCTACTTCGCCATGGCGTTCTCGGCCGGTGTCGAGTTCGTCAACGTGATGGCCCGCACCCGGCGCCTGAAGCGCGAGGCGGCGCGCACCGGCAGCGACGGCGGCATGTCCTGATACCAAAGGTCCTTGCAAAGGATCCTTTGGTATTCCGGTGAGGATTTCTCATGCCATTGGGGCATATGAGAAATCCGCTGCTCTTCAGACGCGCGGTGCGGTCAGCACTTCGTGCGGCTGGGATGATCCGCCCCGCCCCGTGCGGGGGAGGGCGGCGCCGGTCCAAACCGGAAGCCGCTTCTCTCCGGCGCGCGGGCGGGTATGCTCGCCCGGAAAAGGGCGCCCCCGTGAAGCGGGGCGTCCGGCGAGTCCGGGAGGCGGAAATGGCGACGGCGATCCGAGTTCATGTCCATGGCGGGCCGGAAGTGCTCGTCCATGAGGAGGTCGAGGTGGGCACGCCGGGGCCCGGCGAAGTCCGCCTCGCCCAGACGGCCATCGGCCTCAATTTCATCGACACCTATTTCCGCACCGGCCTCTACAAGCCGCCG
>JBBSSF010000657.1:0-2208 GCA_038242345.1 Hyphomicrobiales bacterium | reverse complement strand
GGGTGATGCTCATCTGGTATTGCGTGCCGGCAGTCAGGCCGGAGGGCCACGGCAGCGCCCATGCGCCGGTGCCGTCGGCAGTCGTGGTCAGGGTCGTCATTGGATGGTCCCCGTGATGGCGGAGCCGGCATTGCCGGACCCGGTGATGATGATGCCGGCGACAGCGGCCGGCGCCGGCGGCACAGATCCGGAGATGGTCGCGACGGCGACGGACGTGCCGGCGATGACGAGGCCGGCGGATGCGATGACGACGGACTCCGGCCGCCGGCGCTGCATCCTGGCCCCGACGCCGAGGCGGAGAGAGATACCGATCATGCCGCCCCCGTCAGACCACGACGCCATAGACCAGATTGGCGGCGGCAACCGCGCCAAGGATCTCGGCTTCCGTCAGCGCGCGCGGGATATAGTAGACGGCACCAAGACGACCGTTGATCGACGGAACAGAGGCGCTCCGCATCCCGAAAGACAGGACATCCGTATCGCCAGGGCTGAAGGTAAACGTCGAATTGGACACGTCCTTGATGGTAATGCCATCGATATAGGTCTTTGCAAGCAGGGAAGCCTTGTCATAGACGCTCGCGACCATGAAGGTCGTGTTGTTGTTGGGCATCGATGCGGACGGGATGATGCCGGCATTGGCGCCGGCGGTACCATAGCCGGCCGAAAGGTTGCCCGAGTCCTGTACCTCGATCTGCCACTTGATCGTGCCCGTGGCGGCATCGGTCAGGCGCATGATGCCCGCGTTCACCGCCGTGGTCTTTTGCGTCACATACTGCATCGGAAAGAAAAAGGTGAAGCTCTCCGCGAGCTTCGTGAAGGTCCCGGCGCGGAAATAGGCAGTCCCGCCGGCAAGCCGGAAGATGTCCTTGCCGCCGATGATGGCGCTCTCCTTGTAGGCGAGCGCGTTGACGGGATCCGTCACGGTGGAGGAGAGGATCCGCGCGTTGCGCCCGCGCACCAGGCCGGAGAGCGTGACATTGCCGAGGGCGGCGATTTCGGCGGCTGTCGCACGGGCGGTCTTCACCCGGCGCGGATCGACGCACCAGATCCCATCCAGGGCCTTGCCATCGGCATCGGTCAGATCCAAGAAATAGCGATCGAGGTCATTCAGGGAGACGACCCACTCCGACGGATTTGCAGGAGCGGGAATTTCAGTCTGACGGGCGCGGCCGGCCATGGGCATATTCCTTGTCAGGTGGTGATGAAATCTTCTTGCGGGCAGGCCCAGTCGATCAGCTCACGCCCGTCATCGATAAGGCTCCCGCTCCGGGAGCAGAAATTGCTGCGCGCGCCGGTAACCGGGCCAGCCGCGACGGGAGCCGCATAGCTGACATCCGGGCCCATGGTGGCGATGCCGAGAGTGCCGGCCACGCCTCCGGAAATGGCTCCGTCAAAGGTCACGACCAGAGCGTTCCCCGTCACCTCGACGGCGGTGATCGCCCGGGCAGAGCCGGCGGATTGGGTCCAGGAGACGCCTTTGTTGGTCGCCTCCGTCACATCCGTCGTGTTGATCGACAGATCCTCCCCCGGGACAACATAGTGGTAGATCAGATGAGCCCCGTCGATCGTGCGCGCGTTGTAGTGCAGGGGCAGCCAGTCTCCGGTATTGCGCACGCTGTTGATGGCGCGAGCGATCTGGTGACCGAGATAGTCAGTCGAGGCGCCAGTAAAATGGATTCCACCATCAGACGTGATGCGCTCAAGATGATAGGTCGGGCCGGTGCAGTAGATGCGCCTCTGATACCGGCGCTCCGCAATATCCGTGCTCACGGCCCCCGAGACAGGCGTTCCGGGACCGGCGGCCCCGGAAACCAGCAGCTCCCCCTCAGAAACGCGCGGCCACATGGCTTCATAAAGCTGGCCAAATCCGATATTGCAGTATCGCATCTGGTAGGCGGTCCAGTCGCAAAAAATCGGAAGAAACATCCGGAACGGATCAGCGTCATCCCATCCGAGATCATCAACATATCCGTCATAGAGATTGCGGATAAGCTGCGAAAAATACGCCTGCGACTGTAGAAACGGAGCCTGCGGCCGAAAGATCGCGACCACCCACGGCGTCAGATAGTCTCGGTCGATCCGGTTGGTGCTGATGCGCCCGCGCCGGGCACAGGCGATCGCATTGCCGTAGACATAGCCCCCCTTGGTCATGTCCTCGATCGCAGCGCCGCCCTTGGCCGCCGTCGTCACCAGCACCGGCGCCGTGAG
>JBBSSF010000656.1:0-2211 GCA_038242345.1 Hyphomicrobiales bacterium | reverse complement strand
TGGGAAATCACCTGCCGGCTGCGGAACAGCACCAGCTCCTTCCAGTCGCGGGTGTCGGGGTAGAAATATTTGCGCAGCAGATGCTGGATGCGCTGGCTCTCCGGATCGCTCCAGTCAAACTGGCCATGGGCATGCAGCCACGCCTCGCTTTCCATCGCCGTCTTGCTGGCGGTGGCATCATAGGTGCCATATTCCAGCGCGATGAAGGTCAGCCGTTCGGCACCGATGGCGCGCGCCCAGCCATATTGGGTGAGGCCCGTCATGGGCGGCGAGGAGGATTTGCCGAGCAGCGGCTCGCCGAGGCTGTCGCCATACCAGGCGCGACAGCGCGCCTGCCCGCTTTCGCCCGGCCGGTGGCCGCAGATCGGCTCGGCATGGCCGAAGGGGCCGAGGCCGGTGTGATAGTCGATGACGGCGACGCCCAGCCGCCTGTCGAGCGCATATTCCGCCGACAGTCGCTCCAGGGTGCGCCGGGCCCAGGTGGGCTTGGTGCCGCCATAGAACAGGCCGGTCGGGTGGGTGTACTGGCCGCGGCTGCGGATGTCGGTCAGCGCCGCCGCGCCGATCTCGGCTTCCTTTTCGGCCAGCGCCGCCTGGGCCGCCTCATAGACCGGCCCGGTGATTTCCTTCGGCACCACGAGATCGGCAATCTCGGCATAGCCCGGGTTCTCGGGCAGCGGCGCGGTGAAATCGACACAGTTGCGGTTGAGGTCCACCCCTTCCTCGGTCACCCGGCGCAGCCAGGCGAAGCCATGCGGGTTGAGGGCGTGGACGAGCAGCACCGCCGTATCGGCCGGCAGCGCCTTCGGTCCGCCCACCGACAGCCAGTCGATCAGCGCGCCGGAACCGCAGAAGCCTTCCACGCCATGGGTGGCGGAGTTCAGCACCAGCACCCGTTCGGCATCCTCCGGCCCGAACCAGGCGGTGTCGGTCGCCAGCTCCTCGCCGAAGGGGCCGCGGTTGGGGTTGAGATAGATCGCCCCGAGACCGCCCGCCTCCTGGGCAGTCGCGCGGAATTTCTCCCGCGCCGTGCGGTAATCGGGCGAAAAGCAGCGGTCGACATCCATCTCGACGCCGAGAATCATCCTGTCACTCCGTAGTCTTCCGGTCGTCGGGATCAGCTCTTGGCGCCGAAGCGCTCGATGGAGAGCTGGCTGAGATCAAGATCGGTCACGGCGCCATCGACCACCAGATCGGCAATCAGCCGGCCGGTTGCGGGCGAAAGCATGAAACCGTGGCCGGAAAAGCCGTTGGCATAATAGAAGCCCGCCACCTGCGCCGCCGCGCCGATCATGCCGAGGCTGTCGGGGGAAACTTCCGTGAAGCCTGCCCACGCCCGGTCCAGCCGCGCACCGGCCAGTTGCGGAAAGCGCTCGGCGGCGGTCGCCTGCACCGTCGGCAGGAAGTCCCAGTCGACCTCCAGGCTGTCGCCGGGGGCATCATATTGCCGCTTGCCAAGCAAGATGCCGGCGGCATCCGGCGCCATCAGCAGGGTGGAGCCGAGATCGGCCATCACCGGCATGTCAGGCGGCAGATCCGGCGCGCCGGTCAGCACATACTGGTTCATGCGCCGCGGCCGCACCGGGAGGGAGATGCCGGCAAGCGCACCGACATCGGCCGCCCACGGGCCGGCGGCATTGATGACCACCCGGGTGGCAATCTCGCCGGCGGTGGTCTGCACCCCGGCCACCGCGCCGGAGGCGATGCGGATGCCGGTGACCCCGGTGTCCTCGCGGATGCGGGCGCCGCGGGCGACCGCACCTTCGGCAAAGCCCTTCAGCGCATTGAGGCCCACCGCCCGGCCATCCTCGGCGCAGAAGGATCCGGCGAGAATGCCGTCCATGCGCATGCCGGGCACCCGCTGGGCGATCTCGTCCGGGCTCAGGATCTCGGTCGGAATGCCGAGCCGGCGCTGCATCGCCGCATCCCGGCGCTTGCGGGCAAAATCCGCCTCGGAGGTGATGAGATAGAGATGGCCGCAGCGGTTGAAGGCCAGATCGACGCCGGTCTCGTCCATGAAGCGCGACCAGAAGGCGACGGATTCCCGCGCCATCGCCGCCTCGATGCCCCGGGTGAACTGCTGGCGGATGACGCCGGTGCCGCGACCGGTGGAACCGGAGCCGCGGCGTCCGCGCTCCAGCACGATCACATCGGTGATGCCGCGCCGGGTGAGGTGCCAGGCAATGCTCATGCCCACCACACCGCCCCCGA
>JBBSSF010000655.1:0-2213 GCA_038242345.1 Hyphomicrobiales bacterium | reverse complement strand
GCGCCGTTCCGCAGGTCGGACAGGAAGCCGTTGAGGGCGTCCTTCTGGAACTGGATGGCTTCCTCGGCCTTCCCGCGGGCTTCGCCCTCCTGATAGATCGCCTCGTTCAGACCGATGATCTTCTGGCGCTCTTCGTCGGTCGCCGCGGCGCCGGCGCGCCGGCTGATCTCGGCCGCCCGGCGCTCCGCGTCCGTGGCGTCGATGAGGCTCAACTCCTCCTCGAGGCTGGCAATGAGCTTGGCGACAGCCTCGCGCTCCCGTTCGGTCTCCTTGGCCGAGTTGTCCCGGCTCCGGCCGCCACCCCCGCCGGACTTCTTCTTGCTGCCCGAGCTGCCGCCCGATGCGATCGGGGTCCAGTCCCGGGCCTTGGGCGCGAAGTTCATGATCTCCGGCCGGCTGGAAAGCTCCCGGATCAGGGTGTTCTCTTCCTCGTCCAGTTGCCGGAAGCGGATCTCCAGGTCGCCCTTCGCCTTCACGTTCCCGCGGCTGTTGCCGCCGGAGGTGCCCGCTTCGATCTCGCCGATCCGCCGGGCCACGTCGGCCTTCTCGGCCATGACGCTTTTCTGCCGGGCCTGAATGGTCGCGGCGCGCTGGTTCTCGACGGCGCGCAGCCCGTCCAGGAAGTCCGACAGGGATGCCACAGCCGAGACGATGGCGCCCTTGAGGGTGATCCCGACCGTGTTGGCGATCTGGTTGAACTCCGCGTCGATCTGCTGGGCCTTGGCGATCATCTCATCATCCAGCACCCGGTCGAAGTCGTGGGCATCGTCGATCATCCTGACGATGCCGTCGGAGCCCTGGTCGAGGAGGGAGACCATGCGTTCGCCGCCCTGTCCGCCGAACAGTTCGTCGAAGATGCGCACGCCCGCCGCCGTGTCGCCAAGCTGGCGCACCCGGTCCACGATCTCGAGGAGGAGGGCCGAGGGATCCTTGAGGCGCTGCTGCACCTCCTCCGGCGACATGCCGATGCGCTTGAACGCCTCCTCGGCCGAGCCCTTGCCCGTCACCGCGAACTCGTCAGCCCGGAGCGACAGTTCCTTCAGTCCGTCCGTGATGGCGTCGATGGGGATCCGGGTCTGTTCGGCGACATAGGCCCACTCCTGAAACTCCTTCACCGGCAGGCCCGCCATCTTCGCGGCCGTGCCGATCTCGGCAATGGAGGAGGCCGCTTCCTTCGCCTGCCGGGCCATCTCGATCAGGGTCGATCCGGCCACCATCCCCACCAGCCCGCCAATGCCACCGGCCGCGAACGCCTTGCCGACGCCGCCGATCTTCGTGCCGACGCTGGCGAACGCCTGGTTGATCCGGGTGGCCGAGCGCGCCGCGTCGTCTTCCATCTGGCGCGTCGCCTTCTTCGTGGTCAGCGTCATCTCGCGGAAGGCCCGGGCGGTGATGCCGTTCGCCTTCGCCATCTGCTTTTCGAGGTCCGCCAGCTTGGCAATCACGTTGATCGCAAGCTGTTCCTCGTCTCCGCCTACCATCGCGTTCATGCAAAGCTCCAGTCTTCGATGTCACCCTCGAAGGTCTCGTAGCTCGAGACCCCGGTGTCGCCGGCCGCGCAGCGCGCAACCGCCATCGCGCAAGCGACTGCCCCGTCAATCCGGTCCTTGGACTTGCCCTTGTGGAACGCCTTGTTGCCGGCCTTGTCCGTATCGACTGCGATGTTGTCGAAGTGCCAGCGCAGGATGGGGTGGCCGCCATGCCGGAACATCCCGCCGACGATGGCGCGTTCCAGCTCCTTGATGGCCGGGGCCATCGTCACCCACCCCTGCCGCATCTCGACAGCCGGCAGCCCGTCTTCCAGAAGGTTGTTCAGGCTGTTGCGGGCAAGGTGCGGGTCGAAGGCGATCTCGCGCACATTGAACCGGGCGCACAGTTCGCGGATGTGATCCTCGACGGCGCGGAAGTCGACCACGTTGCCCGGGGTCGGAATGATGAAGCCCTCTTCGGCCCACGTCGGATAGGGCACGCCATCCCGGTCCGCCCGCTGCCGCAGCCGGTCTTCGGGGCAGAAGAACCACGGTTCCACCTGATAGCCATCGCCATCCCGCCAGCACGCCACCACGGCCGTGAGGTCGGAATTGCTCGAGAGGTCCACCCCGAGCCAGCACGGAACCTGTTCGGCCTCGAGATCGAGGAGGTCCACTTCCCCGCGCCCGGCGTCATAAACGGCCATGTCCACGAAGGGCGAGGCGCTGTGATCCAGCCACAGG
>JBBSSF010000654.1:0-2216 GCA_038242345.1 Hyphomicrobiales bacterium | reverse complement strand
TCCCGCTGAGCGTCCGGCGCTGAGCGACGTCGCCCCGTTCGGGGGGCCGCCCTCGGACCGGATCGGTCCGGCCGGCGGCGCTCCCGGGGGGCGGCTTCGGTCCGGGCCCCGGTCAGCATCTGAACGGAACAGCCCCGGAAGACAAATTCTCCATGACTGAGCCCCTCAAAGTGGGCATCGCCGGCCTCGGGACGGTCGGTGCCTCGGTGGCGCGCCTCCTCACCCGGCACGCCTCCGACCTCGCCGAACGCTGCGGCCGCCCCATCGAGATCGTGGCCGTCAGCGCCCGCGACCCGTCCAAGGACCGCGGCGTCGATCTCTCCGGCGTCACCTGGTACACGGACGTCGAGGCCCTTGCCCTCGACAACCGCATTGATGTCGTCGTCGAACTGATCGGCGGTGCGTCTGGCGCGGCCGAACGGGCCGTGCGCGGCGCGCTTGGCCGTGGCAAGCCGGTGGTGACGGCCAACAAGGCCCTTCTCGCCAGGCATGGCGCCGAATTTGCGCGGCTGGCCGAGAAGACCGGCGCGACGCTGTCCTTCGAGGCGGCGGTGGCTGGCGGCATCCCGATCGTCAAGACGCTGCGCGAGTCCCTCGTCGGCAACTATGTGTCGCGCGTCTACGGCATCCTCAACGGCACCTGCAACTACATCCTGACGCGGATGCAGGCCGAGGGGCTGTCCTTCGAGGACTGCCTCAAGGAGGCCCAGCGGCTTGGCTATGCCGAGGCCGATCCGACCTTCGATGTCGACGGCTTCGACACGGCCCACAAGCTGGCGCTGCTCGCCTCCCTGGCCTTCGGCACCGAGATCGCCGCCGACCAGATCTATGTGGAAGGCATCCGCACGATCACCCTGGCCGATCTGGAAGCGGCCGACGAGCTCGGGTACCGAATCAAGCTCCTCGGCGTCGCAACCCGGACCGAGTCGGGCTTCGAGCAGCGCGTGCATCCGACCATGGTGCCGAAGTCCTCGGCGATCGCCCGCATCGACGGCGTGCTGAACGCGGTTGCGGTGGATGGCGACGCGGTGGGCGAGATCGTGCTGGTGGGTCCGGGGGCTGGTGGCAACGCCACGGCGTCCTCGGTCATCTCCGACATCGCCGACATCGCCCGCGGCATCGTGGTGCCGCCGCTCGGCCGGTCCTCGGATACCCTGGTGCCCTTCGCGCCGGCGGCCATCCAGGCGCATGCGGGCGGCTATTATGTCCGTCTCTCGGTCTATGACCGGCCCGGCGCCTTTGCCAGGATCGCCACCCGCATGGCGGAGAAGGGCATCTCGCTGGAATCCATCGTCCAGCGCCGTCATGTCCCGGGCCGCGAGGCGCCGGGTGCGACCAATCCGACCGCGCCGCAACCCGTCATTCTGATCACTTACGAGACGACGGAAGGCGCGCTAAGAGAAGCGCTGGACAAGATCGTCGCGGACGCGGTCGTGGCGGAGGAGCCCCGGGTGATCCGTATCGAGCGGTTTGCCTGACACCCGTCCGTCCGGATTTCCGGGCGGCGCCTCTCCGGCGCGGGTTTCCGGATCAGGCGACTGACGGGGCCCCGCACGAAAAAGCGGGGCGCTCGAGATTAAGCGATCCGGCGGCCGTCCCACGCGGCAGCCGGGATTTCCTTTCTGAATTGAGGGGGTTTAAGGAGCATCATGACGCGGGAAACAGCGGCCGGCAGCCTGGACCGGGTTCTCACTCTTGAAGTCGTGCGCGTGACGGAGGCGGCGGCCGTGGCGGCGGCGCGCCTGCGCGGCCGCGGCGACGAGAAGGCCGCCGACCAGGCCGCCGTCAATGCCATGCGCCGCGAACTGAACCGCCTGCCCATCGACGGACTGATCGTCATCGGCGAGGGCGAGCGCGACGAGGCGCCGATGCTCTACATCGGCGAGAAGGTCGGCACCGGCACCGGCACGCGGGTGGACATCGCCCTTGATCCGCTCGAGGGCACCACGCTCTGCGCCAAGAACAACCCGAATTCGCTGGCTGTTCTGGCGCTGGCGGTCGAGGGCGGCCTGCTCTACGCCCCGGACGTCTACATGAACAAGATCGCCATCGGCCCGGGCTACCCGAAGGGCGTGGTCGATCTCGACAACTCGCCGACGGAGAACATCCACGCGCTGGCCAAGGCCAAGGGCGTGAAGCCGTCCGAGATCACCGCCTGCGTGATGGACCGTCCGCGCCATGAGAAGCTGATCGAGGAGATCCGCTCCACCGGCGCC
>JBBSSF010000653.1:0-2238 GCA_038242345.1 Hyphomicrobiales bacterium | reverse complement strand
CTTCACGCCGCCCGCCTTCGCACCCGCTCCGCCGCCGGTCGCGCCGCCCTTCACGCAGCCACCGCCGGTCGCGCCGCCCGGATTTGCACCCGCGCCGCCGCCGCTGGCCCAGCCGGCCCCGCCGCCGGTACGCCCGGCTGCGCCGCCGCCCCTGTCGATTCCGCCGATTTCCGCCGCCCCGACGCCTGCCCCCCAGCCCCCGGGCCTGAACGGCACCGGCGAGCTGGCGCGGCCGCTGCATTTCGCCTGGCAGATGGATTCGGACCAGCGCTTCACCTATGTCTCCGACCGGCTGGCGGAGGCCCTCGGCGCCCCGCCCGGCTATCCGATGGGGCTGGGCTGGCGCGATCTCACCGCCGATCCGGGCTTCGATCCGGAAGGACAGGTGAGTGCGGCCCTGGCCGCGCGCGAGCCCTGGGGTGGCCTCACCGTGTTCTGGCCGACCAATGACGGCACGGCGCGCATTCCTGTGGACCTGTCGGGTCTTGCCATCCAGGGCGGCGGCAGCTTCGGCGGCTATCGCGGCTTCGGCCTCGCCCGGGTGGCGGAAGCCCAGACGATCCGCCCCGTTGCCCCGCCGCCCCGCGCCCCCCTGACGCCGCCGACCTCCGTTCCGGGGCCGACCGACCCGAGCCTTGTCCGGCTGACCCGGCCGGAGGAGGCCGCCTTCCGCCAGATCGCCGAAGCCCTCGGCGCGCGCTACGAGGGTGACCGCGCCCGGCCCTCGGCCACTCTGCCCCCTGCCCCGCCGCCGGCACGCAGCGGTCCGCCGCCGCTGGACCCGCGGGTGCTGATCGAGCGGCTGCCGCTGGCGGTCATCGTCGCCCGTGGCGAGGAGATCCTCGCCCTCAACTCGGCCGCGCTCTCCCTGCTCGGCTATCCCGACCGGGCGGCGATCGACGCCCGCGGCGGGCTGGCGGCCATTCTCGGCAGCCGCTCCGAGACGCCCGGCGGCACCCCGCGCCGGGACGACACGCCGATCCGGCTTGCCACCGGAACCGGCGGCACCGTGGAGGTGCGCGCCCGCATCGCCGCCGTGCCGTGGACCGAGGGCATGGCTGCCCTCGTGACCCTGGAACCGGCCCGGCCCGACATCGACGCCCTCGACATCACCGCCTCGGGAGATGGCGTGCTGGTGCTGGACGCCACCGGCCACATCGCCTCGGCCGATGCCCGCGCCGCCGCCATCCTCGGCCGGCCGGCGGAGACCCTGACCGGGCTCGACCCGTCGGATCTCGTCACCACCGCCGAGGCCGCCAGCCGGCTCGCCCCGGAATGCCGCGGCGAGACCAGTTCGGAAACGGCGCTGGAAGCCTCGATCTTCCTGCCGGAGGATGGCGAGCGTCCGGTCCGCATCGGCGTGGTGCATCTGGATGCCGGCCCGATCCGCCGCACCGCCCTGCTGCTCACCGACCTCAGCGCGGTGCGCGCCCGGGAGGCGAGCCTGGAGGAGGCGCTGAAGACGGCGGAGCGGTCCATCGAGCGCAAGTCGGCCCTGCTCAGCCATCTGGGACAGGAGCTGCGCACACCGCTCAACGCCATCATCGGCTTTGCCGAAGTGATGCTGGAAGAGCGGCTCGGGCCCCTCGGCACGCCGCGCTACCGCGAGTTCATGCGCGACATCCGCGCCTCCGGGGCCCACATCCTGAGCCTCGTCAATGATCTGGTGGACCTGTCGCGCATCGAGTCCGGCCGTCCGGAACGGCAGGCCCTGCCCGCCGCCGAGCTCAATCCGGTGGTGCGCGAGGCGATCGAGCTGATGCAGGCGGAAGCCCAGTCGGAACGGGTGCTGGTGCGCTCCAGCCTCGGCTCCGGCCTGCCGCCCATGCTGGCCGACCCCGCCGCCGTGCGCCGGATCGTGCTGAACCTCCTGTCCAATGCCATCCGCTACAATGTGGCGGGCGGACAGGCGATCGTCTCCACGGCCTATGATGACGGCAACGGTCTGGTGATCCGGATCCGCGACACCGGCGTCGGCATGACCCGGGAGGAAATCGCGGCCGCCCTCGATCCGGAGCGCCAGAAAAGCCTGACGCCGGGCTCCGCCGACGTGCCGGCCGGCTCCGGCCTCGGCCTGCCGCTGGCCAAGGCCCTGACCGAGGCAAGCGGCGGCTCCTTCCGCCTCGTCTCCCAGCCGGGTCAGGGCACGCTGGTGGAGATCGCCCTGCCTTTCGAGCGGATCTGAGACCAAAGATCCTCGAAGAGGACTCTTTGGTATTCCGGTGCAGATTTCCCATG
>JBBSSF010000652.1:0-2239 GCA_038242345.1 Hyphomicrobiales bacterium | reverse complement strand
GGCGACCGGGACGTGAGCCCGCCCTGACGCCCGGCCACAGCGCTGCCGTGCCTGCTTTTTCCGACGATCCCGCCTGTCCGCCGCCGCTTTCCAAGGCCGAGCTGCGCGCTGCCATTCTGGCGCGCCGGGCAGCCCTTGCGCCGGAGATGCGGGGAGAGGCGGCGCGTGCTGCCGCCGCCCATGTCGCGGCACTGCCTTTTGCGCCGGGCATGCTGATTGCCGGCTATTCTCCCATCGGCGACGAGATCGACCCAGGCCCGCTTCTTGCGGCGCTGGCCGGGCGTGGCCACCCGCTGGCCCTGCCGGTGCTCATCGACGCCGAGACCATCGAATTCCGCCGCTATTCTCCCGGCGAGACGCTGGTGCCGGCCGGCTTCGGCACCCGCGGGCCGGCGGCCGGCGCCGAGGTGGTGGATCCGGCCGGGCTGATCGTGCCGCTGGTAGGCTTCGATGCCGCCGGCAACCGTCTCGGCTGGGGCAAGGGCCATTATGACCGGGCGATCGCCCGGCTCCTGGCACGCCACCCGATCCGCACTGTCGGCCTCGCCTTCTCGGCCCAGCAGGTGGCCGCCGTTCCCGCCGAGCCCCATGACCGCCGGCTCGACCTGATCCTCACCGAGCGCGGGCCGCTCACGCCTACGGGAGACTGACGATGCGACTTCTGATGCTCGGCGACATCGTCGGCCGCGCCGGCCGCCGGGCCGTCACCGACCGGCTGCCGGAACTGGTCGACAGCTGGATGCTGGATTTCGTCATCGTCAATGGCGAGAACTCGGCCGGCGGCTTCGGCGTCACCGAGGAGATCGTGCAGTCGCTGCTGGATGCCGGCGCCGACGTCATCACCGGCGGCAACCATTCCTGGGACCAGCGCGAGGCCCTCGTGTTCATCGAGCGCCAGCCGCGGCTGCTGCGCCCGGTCAACTATCCGGCCGGCACTCCGGGCCGCGGCGCCAATCTCTACATGGCCCGCAATGGCGCCCGCGTGCTGGTGGTCAACGTCATGGGCCGGATCTTCATGGATCCCCTCGACGATCCCTTTGCCGCGGTGGCGCGCGAGCTGGACGCCTGTCCGCTCGGCGAGCAGGCCGACGCCATCATCCTCGACGTGCACGCCGAGACCACCAGCGAGAAGCAGGCCATGGGCCACTTCGTCGATGGCCGGGCGAGCCTTGTCGTCGGCACCCACACCCATGTGCCCACGGCCGATCACCGCATCCTCTCCGGCGGCACGGCCTTCGTCACCGATCTCGGCATGTGCGGCGACTATGATTCCGTGATCGGCATGGACAAGGAGGAGCCGGTCTCGCGCTTCCTGCGCAAGATCCCCTCCGGCCGCTTCCAGCCCGCAGATGGCGAGGCGACGATTTCCGGTGTCGCCGTCGAGATCGACGAGCGCACCGGCCACGCGCTCCGCATCGCCCCCGTGCGGATCGGTGGCCAGCTGCCGCCGGCCGAGCCGGATTTCTGGTGAGTTCCTTTTTCCCCTCTCAAGGAAACCCGATGTCTCATCGTCTGCTTGAAACCGACGTGCTCGTCGTCGCCAGCCACAATGCGGGCAAGGTGCGCGAGATCCGCGATCTCGTCGGCCCCTATGGCATCCGCACGGTCTCCGCCGGCGAGGCCGGGCTGGCCGAGCCCGAGGAGACCGGCACCACCTTCATCGCCAACGCCCGCATCAAGTCGCTGGCGGCGGCGATCGCAACCGGCAAGCCGGCGCTGGCTGATGATTCCGGCCTCGTGGTCGATGCCCTCGGCGGCGATCCCGGCATCTATTCCGCCCGCTGGGCCGGGCCGGACAAGGATTTCGCCCGGGCCATGCGCAACATCGAGGAAAAGCTCCAGCTTGCCGGCGCCACCACCCCGGACAAGCGCACCGGCCGCTTCGTCGCAGCCCTCTCGCTCGCCTGGCCCGATGGCCACACCGAGGACTTCGAGGGCATCGTCGAGGGCACCCTCGTCTGGCCGCCCCGGGGCAGCCTCGGCTTCGGCTATGATCCGGCCTTCCTGCCCGACGGCCACGACCGCACCTTCGGCGAAATGAGCGCCGAGGAAAAGCACGGCCTGACACCGGACGGCGATGGCCTCTCCCACCGGGCGCGGGCGTTCGCGATGTTTGCGCGGGCGTGTCTCGTGCGGTGATGTCTTCGGGGGCATCTGCCCCCCAAAACCCTAAACCGGAGGCAAAGCCTCCCGGACCCCTACAGTTTTTTTAATTAGTGAATTCATACGGATAACGCAT
>JBBSSF010000651.1:0-2239 GCA_038242345.1 Hyphomicrobiales bacterium | reverse complement strand
GCTGGGGCACATCGCCAACCCCACGCGCAAGCACCCCCCCGCCGCGCTGCGCCAGCTGGCGCAGCGTGGCCTCGTCCGGCAGGGCTATCACCGCATCGATGTCCTCGATGCGGTGGAGCTGCGCCGCCTTGCCGACGGGGCGGGCGGGGAGGCGCCCTGAGCCCGACCCGGCCGGAGGCCCGGGACACCTTGTCCCCGGGGGGAGTTTCTCCGGCCGGCCGGCTGGGGCGGGAGCGTCAGGCAGCGTCCCGCCCGCGGGTCAGCACCAGATAGACGCCGGCGAGGATCAGCCCCATTCCGCCGAGCGCGACCGTCGTCGGGGCCTCGCCGAGGAAGATCCAGCCCAGCGCGATGCCGATCACCGGATTGACATAGGCAAAGGTGGCGCCGACCGCCGGGGTGAAGCGCTTCAGCACTTCCAGATAGGAAATCAGGCACAGCACCGAGCCGAACAGCAGCAGGAACAGGAAGGCGAGGATGCGGACGAGGCCCGGCGGATCTGCGGGCACGAACGGGGTGCCGGTGCCGGCGGCGAGGCCGGCCAGCACGGCGCCGGCCGCCAGCATCTGGAAGCCGGCCGACCAGATCGGCGGCAGGGTGGCGAGCACCGGCTGCTGGATCACCGTGCCCAGTGACCAGGTGAGGCCGGCTCCGGTCAGGATCAGGGCGGTGGAGAGCCCGTAGCCCGGCTCCACGGCGCTGGTGTCGCCGGCCAGCACCGGCGGGCCGAAGATGAGGAGGAGGCCGGCAAGCCCCACCCCGAGCCCGAGCGCCACCCGCCCGGTCGGCAGCTGGCGCCGGACGAGGCTGACGAGCAGCATGGTCCACAGCGGGATCATGCCCATGGCCATGACGATGAAGGCGGAGGTGGCATGCCGGGAGGCGGCCACCGCCAGGCCATTGCCGCATACCCACATCAGGATGCCGGAGGCGGCGCAGACGAGCAGGTCGCGCGGGCGCATGACGGGCAGACGCCGGGTGGCGGCCAGGGCGAGGGCGACGAGCAGGACGCCGGAAAGGGCGATGCGCCAGACCTGAAGCTGGAGCGGGGCGACCGGACTGTCGCCGCCGACCACGATCTTGACTGCGAAATAGGCCGCCCCCCAGACGACATAGACGACGGCCAGATGGCCATAACGCTGCCAGGAGGCCGGCGCGGCGGGCCGCGCCGAGGCGGGAAGGGGCATTCAGTGCTCCCGCATGTAGATGCGCGCGAGCCCTTCCTTCACCGTCGCCATGGCATCGGCGGCGCTGATGCGGATGTGGTCGTGCAGCAGCCGGATGGCGCGGGCGCTGTCGCGGGCGGCCATGGCGGCGGCGATCCCGGTGTGTTCGGCATAGGTGCGCAGGCGCGGCTCGTGCCGCTCCACGCCGATGCGGCGCACGAAATGGATGCGCGTGTTGATGCTCTTCAGGATGTTGGCAATCTCGGGATTGCCGGACATGCGGGCGATGCGGATGTGGAAATCCTCGTCGCGGGCGACCAGCTCGGCATCCGGCAGGCTATTGGCCCGGGCCTGGGTCCGCTCCCAGTCGTCATGCAGGTCGCGCAGCTCCGCATCCGATGCGCGCAGGATGGTGAGCAGCACCGCGCGCTCTTCCAGCAGGATGCGGACGTCGGTGAGGTTCAGGAGTTCGTCGGCATCGAAGCCGCGGCAGAAGAAGCCGCGATTGGGCTGGGCGGTGATGAGTCCTTCCGTCACCAGACGCTGGAGCGCCTCGCGGATCGGGCTGCGGCTGACATTCAGCCGGGCGGCCAGCTCCACCTCGTTGATGCGTTCGTTCGGCTTGAACTGGTACTCCATCGCCATGCGGCGGAGTTCCTCGTAGACGCGCGGTCCCGTCTTTGTCGGCTTTGACGCCAGCATGCACGCCTTCCCCAGTTTTCTGCGCGAGTGAGGTCCGGATGTCCGGGCCCCGATGCCCGATTGCCAAGCCTAGAGCATTTTCAAGCGAAGTGGATACCGGTTCGCGTGAAGAAAATGCGTCAGATCAATAATCTAGAGCCTTTTCAGGCGAAGGGGTTACCGGTTCGCGCGAAGAACAGGCGTGTCCCGAAAGGGCCCCGGGCCCGGGATCGCGGACGCGCCGTCCTCCGCTCCGGCCGGTGGTGTCCCGGGCGGGACAGGGGCCCGCCCGGGCCAGCCGACCGCCTACCAGCCGCACGGAGTGCGGCCCGCCCCATGGCGCCTGCAGCGCAGCAGATTTCACATATGCTACAACGACATGCGAAATCGGC
>JBBSSF010000650.1:0-2239 GCA_038242345.1 Hyphomicrobiales bacterium | reverse complement strand
TGGCCGGCACCCTGCGCCTGGGGGCGACGGGGGAATTCGGCACCGCCTTCTATGCCCAGATGCTGCTCACCTTCCGCCGGCTCTATCCCAACATCGAGATCGAGCTGACCTTCTTCCCGCCCCAGGTGCTGTTCGCGCGCGAGAGCTACGAGTCGCTGGATGCGGTGATTTCCTGGAACGAGGGCGATGACGGGGGCGAGACCCTCTCGACCCTGACTTTCGCCCTGTTCGCCAGCCCCGCTTATGTGCGCCGCATGGGAACGCCGCAGACGCCGGCCGATCTCGCCGAGCATCAGGGCATCGTCTACCGCACGGCGTCGGGTCCCCAGACCTGGCGGCTCCAGAAGGGGGCGGCATCGGAAAGCATCCTGCCGCGCTCCAGCTTCATCGCCAACGAATACTGGACGGTGAAATATTTCGCGGTGGCCGGCGAGGGCATCGCCTATCTGCCGCGCTTCTTCACCACGATCGAATGCGAGCGCGGCAATCTCGTGCCGCTGCTGCCGGACTGGGAGTCCGCCGAGAAGCGGGTGGCCATCCGCCCGGTGCGGCCGCACGTTCCCTCGCGCAAGCTGGCGGCCTTTCTGGAGGTCGCCCGCCGCTACTTCGCCCCGGGCTTCCTGTTCGAGGGCCCCCGCTACTATGTCGAGACCATCTTCGACCCCGACCTGTCAGACAAGGACCCCCCGCGATGAAAGCGCTTGAGACCGGCAATGGCCTGCGGGTGATGAAGACCGGCGGGCTGGACCCGCAGCGGATCCCGTTCGAGCGCATTCCCGTCATCGATCTGGAGCCGATGTTCAGCGGCGATGCCGCCGGCCGGGAAAAGCTCGCCGCCGACCTGCGCAAGGCGTGCACGGAAGTCGGCTTCCTCTATATCCGCAACCATCATTTCCCCGAGGACGTGCTGGCCCGCACCTTTCAGGCGGCGAAGGACTATTTCGCCCTGCCGGATGCGGCGAAGATGGCCAATCACGTCTCGAAGTCGACCAACAACCGCGGCTATGCGGCGCTGCTGGAAGAAAACACCGATCCGACGGCGAAGGGTGACCTGCACGAGTCCTTCGACATCGCCCTCGACGTGCCGGCCGATGACCCGGACGTGCTGGCCGGCAAGGTGCTCTACGGCCCCAACCAGTGGCCGGCAGACGAGCCGGCCTTCCGCGCCGCGCTGGAGGACTATCACCGCGAGATGCTGCGGCTCAGCGGCCATCTGCTGCACGCCTTCGCCCTGGCTCTCGGTCTGGAGGAGACTTATTTCGACGCCCTGGTGACCAAGCCGCTGGCGACCCTGCGCGTGCTGCACTATCCGCCCCAGGAAGGCGAGATCGACGACCGTCAGATCGGCATCGGTGCCCATTCGGACTATGAGTGCTTCACCATCCTCGCCCAGCAGACCGGCATTTCGGCGCTTCAGGCGCTGAATGCGGCTGGCGAGTGGATCGCCGCCGACCCGATCCCGGGCTGCTTCGTCGTCAATATCGGCGACCAGATGGCGCGCTGGACCAATGATCTCTTCGCCTCCACCGTGCACCGGGCGATCAACCGGTCGGGCCGGGAGCGCTATTCGATCCCGTTCTTCTTCGGCCCGACCTATGACACCGTGGTGGAAGCCCTGCCGGGCTGCGTCGACGCCGATCATCCGGCGAAATATCCGCCGGTGACCTCGGGCGACTACATCAACGGCCGCTTTGCCGCGACCTTCGCCCATTATGCCGAGGCGCAGAAGGCTGCATCGGCGGGCATCTGATACCAAAGATCCTCGAAGAGGACTCTTTGGTATTCCGGTGCAGATTTCCCATGCCACTGGGGCATATGGGAAATCTGCTGCCCTTCAGGCGCTAAGGTGCGGTCAGCACTTCGTGCGGCTGGTATGATGCCGGCGATCCTTGGACAGGACGCCTTGGCCTCAGTCTCCGGCGTGGCGGCGGCGATAGGCGCCGGGCGGGCTGCCGGTCCAGCTCTTGAAGGCGCGCTGGAAGGCGGCGCAGTCGGCAAAGCCCAGATCGGCGGCAAGTGCTGCCAGCGGTTCGCCGCCGGTGCTCAGCCGCACGATGGCCAGATCCCGGCGCAGCTGGTCCTTCACGCCCTGGAAGGAGGTGCCCTCCGCGGCGAGGCGCCGCTGCAGGGTGCTGACCGACATGTTGAGCCGGCGCGCCACGCTCGGCAGGTCCGGCCAGGCCGGGGCGTCGGCGCGCAGCAGCGCGCGCACCTGGGCGCTGGCCGAGCGGTCATCCTG
>JBBSSF010000649.1:0-2240 GCA_038242345.1 Hyphomicrobiales bacterium | reverse complement strand
CCATCCGCATCGTCGATGTGGAAACCGGCGAGCAGGCGACGGTGACGGACTTCTTCCGCTTCCGCTGATACCAAGATCCTCGAAGAGGACTCTTTGGTATTCCGATGCAGATTTCTCATGTCCTTGGGGCATATGGAAAATCTGCTGTTCTTCAGGCGCGCGGTGCGGTCAGCACTTCGTGCGCCTGGTATGAGACGGGGCCGGGCCGGTTTTCCGGCCCGGATGCATCCGGATCGCAGCCGCCTCCGCCCCGGTCCGGGGCGCGGGGCGGTTGTCCGTCTTTCGGGGCGGGCGCCCGGCAGGCCATGGGCGCCGGTGCGGTTCCGCGCGAGAGCCTTCGCCGTTCGCCGCGGCTCGCGGCAGAGGCTCTAGATCTCTGATCTTGCGCATTTTCCTCGCGCGAACCGGTAACCCCTGCGCTCGAAAATGCTCTAGAGTGGGCGGACGCCATGCCCCAAGGGGCGCGTGCCCCGCCCCGCTTTCGGCGCAATCCCGGTTCATCGGCCGGGAACGCTCATTCGGGCCAGTCCCGGCTTCTCGGAGTTCCGGTCATGCCGACCCCGTTCCCGGTGCGCGAGGCCGCGCCGCAGCCCCGCCGCCTCACCGGCTTCAAGGTCCTGCTCATCCTGGTCGCCTTCTTCGGCATCGTCTTCGCCATCAATGGCGTCATGATGTATGTGGCGATCGACACCTTCCCGGGCCTGGCAACCGAGAGCTCCTATGAAGCGGGCCGCCGCTTCAACAAGGACATCGCCGCCGCCAGGGCCCAGGTCGAATCCGGCTGGAAGGCGGATCTGACCGCGCGCCGCAGCAATGATGGCAGCGCCTTCCTCTCCTTCACGCCGCGCGATGCCGAGGGGCGTCCGGTGTCGGGGCTGGTCGTCACCACCCATCTGTTCCGTCCGACCACTGACGAGGGCGAGAGCTTCGTCACCCTGACGGAAGGGGAAAGCGGGGTCTACCGGGCGCGCACGCCGGTCTTTGCCGGCGTCTATGACATCGAGCTGGTGGCCGATGGCCCGGCCGGCTCCTTCCGCTCCAACAACCGCGTCGTCTTCCCGCCGGTCGCCGGGGATCAGCAATGAACGCCCACATCCGCGACTGGGACGCCTTTTCCGTTCCCGCGGACGATGGCCGCCGCCGCATCGAGCTGGCCGTGGAGGGCATCACCTGCGCCGCCTGCATCGGTGACATCGAGCGGGGGCTGATGGGGGTCGACGGCGTCGTCAAGGCGCGGGTCAACTACACCACTCACCGGGTGGCTGCCGTCTACGAGACGGCGCGCACCACGGGCACGGCCGTGGTCCAGCGGCTGACGGATCTGGGCTATGTCGCCCATCCCTTCGATCCCGGCCGGGCCGATGACCTGGATGCGGCCGAGCGGCGCCTGCTGATGCGCTGCCTGGGCGTGGCGGGCTTTGCCGCCATGAACGTGATGCTGCTGTCGATCTCGGTCTGGTCCGGCAATGTCACCGACATCACCCCGGAGACCCGGGACCTGTTCCACTGGATCTCGGCGCTGATCGCCATGCCGGCGGTGGCCTATGCCGGCCGGCCCTTCTTCTCGGCGGCGTGGTCGTCGGTGAAGGTCGGGCGCCTGTCCATGGACGTGCCGATCTCGCTCGGCGTCCTTCTGGCGGTCGGGCTGTCGCTGTTTGCCACCCTCACCTCTGCCGAACATGCCTATTATGATTCGGCGCTGATGCTGCTCTTCTTCCTCCTGTGCGGGCGCTATCTGGATGTCGCCATGCGCCGGCGCACCCGGGCCTTCGCCGAGAATCTCGCGGCGCTCAGGGCCGATGTCGCCGTGGTGCTGGATGGCACCGGCCGCGCCCGGGAGCTGCCACTGTCCCGCGTCCGCCCCGGTGACCGGGTGCTGGTCGCCCCCGGCGAGCGCCTGCCGGTCGATGGCGTGGTGGAGAGCGGCAGTTCTGACATCGACCACAGCCTGGTGACCGGCGAGACCGATCCGGCTCCGGTCGGCCCCGGCACGACGGTCCATGCCGGCGCCCTCAACGGTGCCGGGCAGCTCGTCATCCGCGTGGGGGCAGCGGGCGAGGGTACCCTGCTCGACACCGTCAACCGGCTCCTCGATGGCGCCATGACGGCGCGCAGCCGCACGGTCCGGCTGGCGGACCGGGTCAGCCGCGCCTATGCGCCGGTGGTGCATCTGGCCGCGATCCTGACGCTTGCCGGCGGGCTGCTGGCCGGGGCCGACTGGACGCGGTCGCTGACGGTTG
>JBBSSF010000648.1:0-2244 GCA_038242345.1 Hyphomicrobiales bacterium | reverse complement strand
CCGCGAGATCGTAACGGTGCCGTCCTCGAGCGGCTGTCGCAACGCTTCGAGTGCGCCGCGGCGGAACTCCGGCAGCTCGTCCAGAAACAGCACGCCATGATGGGCCAGCGACACCTCGCCCGGCCGCGCCCGCATTCCGCCGCCCACCAGCGCGGCCATGGAGGCCGAATGATGGGGCGCCCGGAAGGGCCGGCGGCTGGTCAGCCGGCCATCGGCGAGAGTGCCGGCGATCGACTGCACCATGGAGACTTCCAGAAGCTCCCGCGGCGACAGGGGCGGCAGGATGGAGGGCAGGCGCTGGGCCAGCATCGACTTGCCCGAGCCGGGCGGGCCGACCATCAGCAGATTGTGACCGCCGGCGGCGGCCACCTCCAGGGCGCGCTTGGCGCTCTCCTGCCCCTTGACCTCGCACAGGTCCGGCAGCTCGCCCTCGCTCTCCCGGGTGCGCGGCTGCGGGCGGGCGAGCAGCTGGGTGCCCTTGAAATGATTGGCGAGCCCGACCAGGCTCGCCGGCGCCAGGATCTGCATTTCCGGGCTGGCCCAGGCGGCTTCCGCGCCGGACGCGGCCGGGCAGATCAGCCCCTTGCCGAGGCCGTTGGCGGCAATGGCGGCCGGCAGCACGCCGGAGACCGCTGCCAGGGTGCCGTCCAGCCCGAGCTCGCCGAGCACCAGAAAGCCGTCCAGCCGGTCGGCCGGCAGCGCGCCGATGGCCGCCATCAGGGCGAGGGCGATCGGCAGGTCATAATGGGAGCCCTCCTTCGGCAGGTCCGCCGGCGCGAGGTTCACCACGATGCGCTTCGGCGGCAGCGACAGGCCCGAGGCGATGAGGGCGGCGCGCACCCGTTCCCGGCTTTCCGCCACCGCCTTGTCGGGCAGGCCGACGATGGTGAAGGAGACCGCGCCGGGTGCGACCTGAACCTGCACGTCGACGCCCTGGGCCTCGATCCCCTGAAAGGCGACAGTCGCCACATGCGTCGTCATGCCCGCGCACCCTCTCTCCACGTTCCGGTTGCGAGAATAGCCCGACTATGGCACATCATTCAAGAACAGGCTGCGAACATTCTGCATCTGTTCCCTGTCGGGCGCGGCGGGATGCAACCGCGCCGGCCGGGTCGGCGGGGGCCGGCATCACCCCGTCGCGATTGCTCTCATGCCGTGTGCCGGCGGTCGAATTCATTACCCGTCCGTGCTATGGACGACACCAGGGATTGCGCGGAGAGACCCCATGGCGACCATCGTCAGCAGCAGCAGCCGGATCGACGGCACCTCTGGCAGCGACAGCATCATTGCCCTGTCCGACGAGCCGACGATTATCTGGAGCGGGTATGGCAACGACACGGTGCTGGAGCGTGGCGGGGGTGCCGTCATCGTCTATGATGAAGGCGGCAATGACAGCCTCGTCGGCGGCCCCCGCGATGACCGTCTCTTCGCAGATTATAATTCCTACAGTTATGGCAATGACACCCTCGACGCGGGCGCCGGAAATGACACCCTTGATGCCGGCCGCGGTGTCGACCGGATCATCGGTGGCTCCGGTGTGGACACGGCCTATCTGGACCGCTCCTACTGGACGGCAAACGGCTACTTCCGCCTTTCCTCGGCGATGACACTTGCGGATGGCAGTTATCTGTCCGGCATCGAGGCGATTTCCTTCCTCAGCGGCGCCGGTCGGGACACTCTCATCGGCGGCGTGCGGGGGGATACTCTCGATGGCGGGGCGGGCGATGATTATCTGTCCGGCGGAAGCGGCGAGGACCTGCTGCGCGGTGGAGCCGGCAACGACACCCTTGATGGCGGCACCGGGTTCGACGCCCTGAAGGGCGGGTTGGGAGACGACATCTATTATGTCGACTCGCTCGAGGATTTCGTGGTGGAAGATTCAGGTGCGGGAATCGACACCGTCACCCTGGAAGTCTCGTACTATGTCCTGCCGGACAATATCGAGCGGCTGCTGATGTCGGGCCGCAGCACGGTCTGGTCAGCGACCGGCAATGCCGAGGCCAACCTGATCCAGGGCAATGCCGAGGCCAACGATCTGTCCGGGATGCGCGGCGACGACACCCTGGACGGTGGCCTCGGCCGGGACACGCTCGTCGGTGGCACGGGCAACGACATCCTGCTGGGCGGGGATGGCAATGACGCCCTCATCGGCGATGCCGGCCGGGATACCCTGATCGGCGGCTCCGGCAACGACACCTATGTGGTCGATACTGGCGGTGACCAGGTGGTCGAATATGCCGGGGG
>JBBSSF010000647.1:0-2246 GCA_038242345.1 Hyphomicrobiales bacterium | reverse complement strand
GTGCGCGTGCCCGATGGCGATTTCATCCCCGCAGACCGGGACGGCCTGACCATCTGCGACGCCACCTCGGCGGCCTTTGCCCAGGATCTCGCCTGGGACAAGCTCGATGTGGTCACCTATTCCTGGCAGAAGGCGCTGGGCGGTGAAGCGGCCCATGGCATGCTGATCCTGTCGCCGCGCGCCGTTGCCCGGCTGGAAAGCTATGTTCCGGCCTGGCCGATGCCGAAGATCTTCCGCCTGACGGCCAAGGGCAAGCTGAACGAGGGTATCTTCGTCGGCGAGACCATCAACACGCCGTCCATGCTGTGCGTCGAGGACTATCTCGATGCCCTGAAGTGGGCCGAGGCGCTGGGCGGCGCGAAGGCGCTGATGGCGCGCGCCGATGCCAACTTCGCCGTGCTGGACGGGTGGGTGAACCGCACCCCGTGGATCGAGAATCTGGCCGTGGTGCCGGAGACCCGCTCCAACACCTCCGTGTGCCTGAAGATCGTCGATCCGGCGGTGACCGCTCTCGACGCGAAGGGCCAGGAGGCGTTTGCCAAGGGTCTGGCCACCCTGCTCGACAAGGAAGGCGTCGCCTTCGACATCGGCTCCTATCGCGATGCCCCGGCGGGCCTCCGGATCTGGGCCGGCTCGACCATCGAGGCGTCCGATCTGGCGATCCTCACCGAGTGGCTGGACTGGGCCTTCGCCACCCAGAAGGCGACCCTGGTCGCCGCCTGACCGGCCGGGACGGACGGGCCTCCCGTCCTCCCCCTGATCCCGCCTGTCCCGGCGCGCGGAGAGAGGCTCCACGCGCTGGCGACGGGTGATGGCGGAGATCCCTGAAAAGGACGCTCTGCCATTCCGATGCGGATTTCCCATGTCCTTGGGACATATGAGAAATCCGCCGCCCTTCAGGCGCGTGGGTGCGCTCAGCGCTTGCGTGCCTGGCATGATGTTCCGTTTTCCCGCTCGCCGTCCCCTGATCTCGCCTGGCTGCGCCCCGTCGCGCGCCGGAGACAGGGAGGGTGCATCCGAGAAGGACCGCTTCAATGGCCCCCAGGGTTCTCATTTCCGATCAGATTTCCGATGCCGCCGTGAAGATCTTCCGCGATCGCGGCGTGGAGGTCGACTATCTGCCCGAGGTCGGCAAGGACAAGGACAGGCTTGCCGAGATCATCGGCAGCTATGATGGCCTTGCCATCCGCTCGGCCACCAAGGTGACCGCGAAGATCATCGAGGCTGCGAAGAACCTCAAGGTGATCGGCCGCGCCGGCATCGGTGTCGACAATGTCGACATTCCGGCTGCGACCAAGAAGGGCATCATCGTGATGAATACGCCCTTCGGCAACTCGATCACCACGGCGGAACATGCCATCGCCATGATGTTCGCCGCCGCCCGCCAGATCCCCGCCGCCGATGCCTCGACGCAGGCCGGCAAGTGGGAGAAGAACCGCTTCATGGGCGTCGAGCTGACGGCCAAGACGCTGGGCGTCATCGGCTGCGGCAACATCGGCGCCATCGTTGCCGAGCGCGGCATCGGCCTCAAGATGAAGGTGATCGCCTATGATCCCTTCCTCTCGGCCGAGCGTGCCCGGACGCTGGGCGTGGAGAAGGTCGAGCTGGAGCAGCTGTTCGCCCGGGCCGACGTCATCACCCTGCACGTGCCGATGACCGACAAGACCCGCGGCATCATCGATGCCGGCGCCATCGCGAAGATGAAGGACGGCGTCATCATCGTGAACTGCGCCCGCGGCGGCCTCGTCGACGAGGTGGCCCTGCGCGCGGCGCTCGACTCGGGCAAGGTCTATGCGGCGGCCTTCGACGTTTTCTCCGTCGAGCCGGCCAAGGAAAATGTGCTGTTCGGCGCGCCGAACTTCGTCGCCACCCCGCATCTGGGCGCCTCCACCTCGGAAGCCCAGGAGAATGTGGCCCTCCAGGTGGCCGAGCAGATCGCCGCCTATCTGGTGGACGGCGCGGTGCAGAACGCCCTCAACATGCCGTCGATCTCGGCCGAGGAGGCGCCGGTGCTGACGCCCTTCGTCAAGCTGGCGGAGCTTCTGGGGTCGTTCGCCGGCCAGCTCACCGAGACCGACCTGAAGGGGATCCGCCTGGAATATCAGGGTGCGGTCGCCGACATGAACGTGAAGGCGCTGACGGCGGCCGCCATCACCGGCGTGCTGCGGCCGCAGCTGCAGGAAATCAACATGGTCTCGGCCCCCGCGATCGCCCGCGAGCGCGGCATCGAGATCGAGGAGACCCGG
>JBBSSF010000646.1:0-2254 GCA_038242345.1 Hyphomicrobiales bacterium | reverse complement strand
GGCCGTCGTTGCCTTCTGCCAGCAGAACGCCATTGATCTGGTGGTGGTCGGCCCCGAGGCCCCGCTGGTGGCGGGCCTCGTCGATGATCTGGCGGCGGCCGGCATCAGGGCCTTCGGTCCGAAGAAGGAGCCGGCGCGGCTGGAAGCCTCCAAGACCTTCACCAAGGAACTGTGCGTGGAGGCCGGCATCCCGACCGCGGCCTTCGCCCGCTTTACCTCGGCCGCCCCGGCGGTCGCCTATGTGACGGCGCAAGGCGCGCCGATCGTGGTGAAGGCCGACGGGCTCGCCGCCGGCAAGGGCGTGGTGGTGGCGACCACCGTGGAGGAGGCAATCGCGGCGGTGGAAGCCTGCTTTGCCGGCGCCTTCGGGGACGCCGGCGCCGAAGTGGTCATCGAGGAGTGCATGGTCGGCGAGGAGGCGAGCTTCTTCGCGCTGACCGACGGCACCCACGTCGTGCCGCTCGCCACCGCCCAGGACCACAAGCGCGTGTTCGACAATGACGAGGGTCCGAACACCGGCGGCATGGGCGCCTATTCTCCGGCGCCGGTGATGACGCCGGAGCTGGTGGCGCGCACCATGGAGACGATCGTCCGCCCGACGGTGGCAACGCTGGCAAGGCGCGGCACGCCCTATGCCGGCGTACTCTATGCCGGGCTGATGATGACCGCCGAGGGGCCGAAGCTCATCGAATATAACTGCCGCTTCGGCGACCCCGAGACCCAGGTGCTGATGCCGCGGCTGAAGTCCGATTTCCTGGAGCTGGCGCTCGCCACCGCCGAGGGTCGCCTGGGCGATCTCGCCCCGGAGTGGACGCCGGAGGCGGCGCTGACCGTCGTGCTGGCCGCACGCGGCTATCCCGGGGCCTATGCAAAGGGCGGCGAGATCGGCGGTCTCGATGCGGCCGAGGAGATCCCCGGCGTGACGGTGTTCCACGCCGGCACCGCCCGCACGGACGGCCGGCTGGTCTCCTCCGGCGGCCGGGTGCTGAATGTCACGGCGCTGGGCGCCACGGTGGCGGAGGCCCAGGCGAAGGCCTATCAGGCGGTTTCCCGCATCCGGTGGGCCGACGGCTTCTGCCGCAGCGACATCGGCGCCCGCGCCGTTGCCCGGGAGACGGCGGCCAGCCAGGGCTGATCCGGCGCGCGGCGCGGCACAAGTCCGTCCGCGACTATGCCGGCCGGGGCCAGAACACCGGACAGGTTCCGCTATATTGGGTTCGTGATTCGCGGATCAGGCGGTCCGCGGGCGATACGCGGTCCCCTTCCGGAGAGGGATTCTCGCGGCAGGTGTCGCCATCCCCCGAACCCCAAGGAGAGAGACGTCATGAAGCTGGTCCAGATGTCCCTGATTGCCGGCGCCCTTGCCCTCGCCGTGGCCGGCTGCACCCCGCAGGAACAGCGCGCGGGAACCGGCGCCCTGGTCGGCGGCGGTCTCGGCGCGGCGGTGGGTGCCATCGCCACCAATGGCGATGCCGGCGGTGCGCTGGTGGGCGGCGCCATCGGCGCGGCCTCGGGCGCCATGATCGGCGCGGCGACGGCGCCGCGCGAATGCTATGCCCGCGATGCCTGGGGCCGCACCGTCGCCGTGCCGTGCAATCAGGCCCCGGTCGCCTCGGCCCCGCCGCCGTCGTCCCATCCGCAGGCCTGCTATGTGCGCGACCGCAGCGGCCAGCTCGTCCGCGTCCAGTGCTGACGGCCCGGGCGCGGCTCTCCGGGGCCGTGCCCGCCTGATCCCCCCGCCTGAATCCCCGGCCCCCGCCCGGACGGACCCGCGGCTCTCAGGCCCGGGCACCCGGCAGCCGACGCCCCCTCCCCGAGGCGGCGGGACGACGTCCGCGAAGGGCGACGGCTTTTCCGGATTTGCTGGCGAGACCGATGCGCCCGGAAATGCCGGAGCGGCCGTTCCGGCGCGTTCTGTCCCGGAATCCGGTTCGAAAGTCGGGGACCGGGAAGCGGCGCAGGAATTCCGGGGCCCGGGCCAGAGAAATGGCCGGCTGATGCCCGGCCTGCCGGCTCATACCAAAGATCCTTGAAAAGGACTCTTTGCTATCCCGATGCGGATTTCCCATGCCACTGGGGCATATGAGAAATCCGCCGCTCTTCAGGCGCGTGGGCGCGGTCAGCAGGTCCTGCGGCCGGTGTCAGACCTTGCCGGCCTAGGCGGACAGACGGTCGGGGGGGCCCGCCTCCGCCGCGGGCCGCTCGCCGGCGGCGCCGGGCGCGGCGGCGAGCCGCGCCACATCCGGCGCGAGCT
>JBBSSF010000645.1:0-2262 GCA_038242345.1 Hyphomicrobiales bacterium | reverse complement strand
GGATGTCGATCAGCCGCGCAACCTCGCGAAATCCGTCACGGTCGAATAATATTCCGGCCGGGGCCCCGGGCGAGGGAGATTCATGGCGGACGCGGACGACGAGATTCCGGAAGACCCCCGGCCCCGGTTCGGGGCGGGGGCACGGCTCAGGACCTATTTCCTCACCGGTCTGGTGATCGCGGGGCCGCTCGCCATCACCCTCTATCTCACCTGGTCCTTCATCGGCTGGGTGGATGCGTGGGTGAAGCCCTTCCTGCCGCTGCGCTACAATCCGGATATCTATTTCGATTTTCCGATCCCCGGTGTCGGCCTGCTGGTGGCCATCACCGGGCTGACGCTGCTGGGCTTCCTCACCGCCAACATCGTCGGCCGCTCGCTGGTGTCGGTCGGGGAATATCTGCTCGGGCGCATGCCCGTGGTGCGCAATCTCTATTCCGCGCTGAAGCAGATGTTTCAGACCGCCGTGTCCGGTTCCGGCCGCAACTTTTCCCGCGCCGCCCTGATGGAGTGGCCGAGGAAGGGCGTGTGGTCGCTGGTGCTGGTGGCCGCGCCCGCCCGGGGCGAAATCGCGGCGCGGCTGACCGATCAGGGGCCCATGGTCTCCGTCATCTTGCTGGCGACCCCCAACCCCACCTCGGGCTATCTGATGTTCGTGCCCGAGGCCGACCTCGTCTACCTCGACATGCGCGTGGAAGAGGCGCTGAAGCTCGTCATCTCCATCGGTCTGGTGGTGCCGGACTTCCCGGCCCATCCGCCCGCCGTCGTCGGGGAGCCGCCCGCAGGCGTCACGACGCGCCCGCCGGCCACTGCCCCCGGGCAGCCGGGCTGACACCGGCCCGCCGGCAGCAACCCCGGGGAAGGCTGCACGGCGCCGGTGCGCATTTTCCGGTCGGGCGCGGGCGGGGGAAGCGTGTAGAACGGGGAGCCCCCCAAGCCGGCGCCGATTCGTCCGCGGCGTCCGGCCCTTCCCGTCTCCCGAGCCGTCGACCGAGCTGCCATGTCCGCGCCGCTGCCGCCCCAGCCGTCCCTGCTGTCCGAGATTTCCGGCCGCGCCATCGGCGCGGGGCTGGTCGCCTCGATCGTCGGCTATGTCTCCACCTTCGCCATCATCATCCAGGCGCTGACGGTCGCCGGCGCCACCACGGGGCAGGTCGCCTCGGGGCTGCTCGCCATGGGCATCGCCCAGTTCGTCGCCTCGATCCTGCTGTGCGTCTCGACGCGGATGCCGGTGTCGATCGCCTGGTCGACGCCGGGGCTGGCGCTGCTGATTTCCAACGGCGCCATGCCCGGCGGCTTTGCAGAGGTGGTGGGCGGCTTCGTCATCTGCGGCGGCCTCATCATCCTGTGCGGCCTGTGGAAGACCCTCGACCGGCTGGTGCGCGCCATTCCGCCGACGCTCGCCAACGCCATGCTCGCCGGCGTGCTGCTGAAGCTGTGCCTGAAGCCCTTTGCCGCCGTCGGCATCGCGCCTGCCGAGGCGCTGGCCGTGGTGGCGACCTGGGCCGTCGTCGGCCGCTTCTACAAACTCTGGGCCGTGCCGGCGGCGCTGGCGGTGGCGGCCGGCATCGTGATCGCGGAATCCACCGGCTCCGTGCTCGGCTCCGGCCCACTGCTGCCGGAGCTGGATTTCGTCACTCCGGTGTTCACGCTGTCCGGCCTCGTCAGCGTCGGCCTGCCGCTGTTCCTCGTCACCATGGCCTCCCAGAATATTCCGGGCCTCGCCATCCTCTCGGTCTATGGCTACCAGCCCAAGACCCCGCCGGTGTTCGTCATCACCGGCATCGGCAGCCTCGTCAGCGGCCTGTTCGGCGCCATCCCGATCAACCTCGCCGCCATCACCGCCGCCATGTGCGCCAGCCCCGAGGCCCATCCGGATCCGGCCCGGCGCTGGGTGGCAGCGCTCACCAGCGGCGTCGGCTATCTCGGCTTCGGCCTGATCGCGGCGATCGCCACCGGCTTCGTCGCCAACGCGCCCACCCTGCTGATCGCCGCCGTCGCGGGCCTCGCTTTGCTCAACGCCTGCGGCGCCGCCCTCGTCTCGGCGCTCACCGACCAGAAGGAGCGGCTGGCCGCTCTCGTCACCTTCATGGTGGCCGCGACCGACCTGACCTTCTTCGGCGTTGGCTCGGCGTTCTGGAGCCTGATTGCGGGCGGGGCGGTCTATCTTTTGTACCGTAAAGCCTGATCGTCGGGCTGCCGCCCGAACCCGCTTGGAGGCCCGTGGGCCTCCAAACCTCCCCCCTTTTTCTGAAAGAAAAGCGG
>JBBSSF010000644.1:0-2269 GCA_038242345.1 Hyphomicrobiales bacterium | reverse complement strand
GCGAGCCAGAAATGCAGCCGGTTCAGCGGCAGCGCCGTCATGCTGCGCGGCTTGCCATCTTCGGCAACCGTCACGATTTCCGTGATGGTTGCCCCGAGAACCGGATGGGCCTTCAGCTTGGCGTGCTGCGCCTGCCACGCCAGCCCCATCCCTTCCACCACGGGCTTCATCGCCACGAGGGTGGTGGACGGGCTGTCGCCGGCGCGAACGATCAGGTCCGCCCCGTGAAATCCGATGGTGGTGATGGGAAAATCTGGGCGCGCGTCGGCGCTACCCCTGACGCTGTCCGTCATGGCCGGTGACCTCTGTGCGAGATGCACCCGGCCGACAGCTGCCAAACTGGTGGCCGGGCAACAGCGGGTTGGCAGACCGTGACAGAGGACACGGCGACCCGAAGGTCCCCACTGCGCCCGACCATAGGAAAGCGCATAGAAAAACGCGCCCGAAAGGGACGTCTTTCCATGGCGCGTCGAACGCCTCTGTTCAGAGCGGCTGCCACCCCGCACCCGTGCCCTTTTCGCACGGATGGCGGGAGTCTGGCCCACTGGAGCGGCGTTCGTCAAGGCGGGAAGAGACCGATTCCGGACACAGGCCCCCTCAAGGATCGGACATTTTTGTCCGCATCCCTTGACATCAGGACAAAAATGTCCGAAACTCTCCTCATCGAAACGGAGCGAGGGGATGGACAAGCGAGACCGCTTCATCGCCGCTCTTCGGGAAGAGGCCCGGGCGAAGGGGCTGTCCTTCGCGATCATCAAGGCCAGAGGAAAAGGGGGCCACGCGATGATCCGGGTTGGAGACAAGGTCTCCACCCTGCCGAGCAGGGAAATCGACCCGAAGACGGCGCGCAAGATCAGGAAGGCTCTGGGGCTCGATTGAGCCCCGGGGTCTTCCCCGCTCGCCCCGCCCCGCAAAAGGGAGTGAAGACCATGCGAACCTTTGCCTATCGGGCGTGTCTGGAGCCCGGCGACGATCCGGAAATCGTGGTTGTCACCTTTCCGGACGTGCCGGAAGCGATCACGGAAGGCACGGGAGAAGCCGACGCCCGGGCCCAGGCTGAAGATGCCCTCGGCGTTGCCCTGCTTTCCTATCCGCTGCGCGGGCTGCCCCTGCCGGAGCCGACGGCAGGCCCCGGCCCGGTCATCACCCCGGCGCCGGATGTGGCTGCCAAGCTGGCGGTGCTGGAAGCCTTCGCGGCCTCCGGCCTCACCCGCACGGCGCTGGCCGGGCGGCTGGGCGTGAACGAGAAGGAGGTGCGGCGCATCCTCGACCCGATGCACGCGACCAAGCTGCCGACGCTGGTGCGCACGCTGGCAGCCCTTGGCCGCCGCCTCGTGGTGGGTGTGGAGGAAATGCCGGCCAACGCGGCCTGAGGCACGCACGGTCTCCGCCCCCATCACGCCACCTCCCGCCCGGTGCCCGCCACCAGCGGCCGGCCCCACTGTTCCGCCATCGCCCGGGCAAGCCCGGCGAATGTCCGGCTGCGCTCGCGCCAGCGGTTCGGCCCCGGCGGCATCCGGTGCACCCGCGACCACGCCCGGTGCTCCTGCGTGCCCGGCCGCGGCGGCACGAGCTTGCGCGTCGGCAGCAAGGCGGGCAGCCCGCGCAGATAGAGCCCTGTTGCCTTGAAGGCCGGATCCCCGAACCACCAGGGTTGCACGATCTGCGGCTTCTGCCAGTTTCGGATCCGCGTCCGGGCGTGCCCGTGCATCACCGGGTTCTCGACGCACACCCGCGGGATCGGCGCGTTCAGGCAGTCGGAGAACAGCGCCGCGCCGGCGTCCAGCTCGGCCCCCATCTCCGGCAGGCTCCGCCCCCGCGGCGGCACCCGCAGCCAGCGCACCCCGCTGTTGCACAGCCGCGTGCACGGCGGATGCATCACCGCAAGCATGTCCCAGCCGTCGCCGAGGAGGTCGCGCACGTCGGCGACAATGTGCCGGTTGCTGCCGTCTTCGGCCGGGAGCAGGTCGCACGACCACGCATCGCAGCCGATGGCATCGAACGCCCGGCGCACCACGCCCGAAGTCTCGCACGCCACCAGAACCCGCGGCGCCTCCGCCCCGGCCTCGCTCACGCCCCCGCTCATTCTGCCCTCCCACAAGTCCATGTGCCGCTCTGCCCGGCGCGCAGGCACACGCCCCGGCCATGGGTGGCCCAGCGTCCGCAGGCGCATTTGAGGGCGCGCCCGGTGCGCGGGCAGGTGGTGCGATCAACCGGCGGGGCCGGCTGCGGCCGCCGCGGCCACGGTCGGGCGGAACGGGGCGAAGGG
>JBBSSF010000643.1:0-2274 GCA_038242345.1 Hyphomicrobiales bacterium | reverse complement strand
TCTTCCGCCTGATCGACCTTGGCGGCTGTCAGGCCGTCGACACCCTGTTCTACAAGGCCGACGATTTCACCGAGCGCTACGCGGCACAGGACACGCTGCTCACGCAGGGCAGCGCCTACATCTCCACCGGCTCGGTGCTGATGTCGAATTTCGGCAACCCCATGCTGACGGTGACCGCCGACAGCTGCGGCCTGCATGACACCTCGGCCGGGGCCTGCTCCTGCGAGGCGAACACCGTCCGCTTCGGCCATCATGTCAAGTACATGCACGCCTGCCGGGAGAACTTCCTCATCGAAGTGACCAAATATGGCATGTCGAAGCGCGACATCGTCGGTAACATCAATTTCTTCATGAATGTTCCGGTGGAACCCTCGGGTGCGCTGACCATCGTCGACGGCGTCTCCAGGCCCGGCGACTTCGTGGAAATGGTGGCCGAGATGGACGTGCTGTGCGTCATCTCCAACTGTCCGCAGATCAACAACCCCTGCAACGGCTTCGATCCGACGCCGGTGCGTGTGCTGGTGTTCGACGCGGCCTGATCGGCGGGCTGCTGCCCGCACCCGCTCGGAGGCCCGAGGGCCTCCGAACCTCCCCCCTTTTTTCTTTATTGAAAGAAAAACTGGAGGGACCGGGAGGCTGTGCCTCCCGGTCGGGGGGATCGGGGGCGGAAGCCCCCGAAGCAACGACACATGAAGAGCGGAGACCCGGGAAGGCGTGGCCTTCCGGACGTGGGTCCGTTCGATCCCGGAGCTCTTCGATGATTTCGACCCTTCTTGTTGCCAACCGGGGCGAGATTGCCCGCCGCATCGGCCGCACGGCCCGTCGTCTGGGCATGCGCGTGGTGCAGGTCGCCTCCGAGGCCGACCGTTTCACGCCGGCAGCTCTTGAGGCCGACGAGTGCATCGTCATCGGCCCGGCGGCAGCCCGCGACAGCTATCTGAACATCGAGGCCATCCTTGAAGCCGCGAAGGTGTCGGGGGCCGATGCGGTGCATCCGGGCTATGGCTTCCTGTCGGAAAATGCCGGCTTTGCCGAAGCGCTGGCCGAGGCCGGCATCCGCTTTGTCGGCCCGCGGCCGGAGCATCTGACCGGCTTTGGCCTCAAGCACACGGCGCGCGCCATTGCCGAGGCCTCCGGCGTGCCGCTGCTGCCGGGGTCCGGCCTGCTGGAGTCGCTGGAAGAGGCGCAGGCCGAGGCGGCGCGCATCGGCTTCCCGGTGATGCTGAAGTCGACCGCCGGCGGTGGCGGCATCGGCATGCGGCTGTGCAAGGACGCCGGTGAGCTGGCCGAGGGCTATGACTCCGTGCTGCGGCTGGCCCGCGCCTCGTTTGGCGATGCCCGGGTCTATCTGGAGCGCTTCGTCGCCACCGCGCGACATGTGGAAGTGCAGATCTTCGGCGATGGCAAGGGCGGCGTGGTGGCGCTTGGCGAGCGCGACTGCTCGCTCCAGCGCCGGAACCAGAAGGTCATCGAGGAGACCCCGGCACCGGGCCTGTCGGATGCCATCCGCGCGACGCTACGCGACAGCGCGATCGCCCTTGGGCAACAGGTTTCTTATGAGTCCGCCGGCACGGTGGAGTTCATCTATGACGTCGCCCGGGACGCGGTCTATTTCCTGGAGGTGAACACCCGGCTCCAGGTCGAGCATCCGGTGACGGAAGAGGTGTTCGGCGTCGATCTCGTGGAATGGATGCTGCGGCAGGCGGCGGGCGACTTCGTGCTGCCGGCCCAGGATAGCTTTGTGCCCACGGGCCACGCCATCGAAGGCCGGCTCTATGCCGAAAGCCCGGCCCATGGCTTCCGCCCGTCAGCTGGCCGGCTGACCGAGGTGGTGTTCCCCAAAGGCGTGCGTGTCGATGGCTGGATTGAGACCGGCACCGAGGTGACGCCCTGGTATGATCCGATGCTGGCCAAGATCATCGTTCGGGCAGAGAGCCGCGAGGCGGCCATTGCCGCCTTCGGGCGGGCGGTGGCGGAGACGAAGGTCGCCGGCATCGAGACCAATCTCGATTATCTCGGCGCCATCGCGGCCTCGGATGCGTTCCGTTCGGGCAAGGTGACCACGGCGGTGCTGGGCGCGATGCCGTTCACGCCGCGAGCGATTGACGTGGTGGCGCCGGGCACCCAGTCCAGCATTCAGGACTGGCCGGGCCGTCTTGGCCTGTGGGATGTCGGCGTGCCGCCGTCGGGCCCGTTTGATGACCGCTCGTTGCGCCGCGCCAACCGGCTGGTGGGCAACCCCGAGGGCGCACCCGCGCTTGAGATGACGCTGAC
>JBBSSF010000642.1:0-2277 GCA_038242345.1 Hyphomicrobiales bacterium | reverse complement strand
TCGGCCTGGGCCAGCGCTTCCCGCGCCCGGACAAGCCGGGTCTGGCAGGCGCGGGCCGCCTCCCGGGCCAGACGCACGGCACTGGCTGCGCTGCGGGCCGCGGATTCGGCGCTCCGGAAGGCGATGCCCGCCGTCTCGGCTTCGGCGCGGGCGCTTTCGGCCGCGGCCGAAAGTTCGGTCAGACGGTTGCGCTGGGCGAGACGCTCGCTCGCGCCGCGGGCCGCTCCCGGCGAGACCGTCACCCCGTCCCAGCGCCAGAGCTGGCCCTCACGGCTGACGAGACGCTGGCCGGCCTTCAGCCGCGGCCGCATCCGCTCCACCTGCACCGGCGACACCACGCCCACCTGGGCGAGACGCCGGGCGAGTTCTGGCGGCGCGATCACATAGCGATCAAGGGAATCGGCACCTTCCGGCAGGCCCGGGTCCGGGGTCGCGGCCGGATTCGTCGACCAGAAGGCCGGCGCGGCCGGATCGGTCGGCAGGCCGAGATCATCGCCGAGGGCGGCGGCCAGCGCCGCTTCAAAGCCGGGCGTCACCCTGAGGGCGTCGAGCACCGGCGGGAAGCGCCGGTCCGGCCCCGATCCGAGCACGGAAATGAGGGTCCGCACTTCGGTTTCGAGACGGGCGGCCTGCCGGTCCGTCTCGTCGCGCTGGCTGCGGGCGGCCGATTCCGCTTCCCCCGCGGCCTCGGCAGCCTGCTCGCCTTCGAGCGCCCGCTCTTCCGCCGTCTCCTGCTCGAAGATCGCCTCCTCGACGCGGATCCGCGCCTCCTCCAGCACTTCGGCGCTGTCCGATTCTGCCTCGAAGCGGGCGAGATCGGCTGCGGCCGTGGCCTTCTCGCGGGCGAGACGGCTGGCGCGGGCCTCGGCATCGGCGAGGCTGCGGCCGGCGGCGGCGCGGCGGGCAGCGGCTTCGGCGGCGCCGGAGGTCAGCCCCGACAGATCGGATTCGGCGTCCGCCAGAAGGGCCTCCGCCTCCTCCAGCGCCGCCTGACCCTCCGCCGAGCTGTCGTCGCGCTCGGCCTCCTCGGCCACCATGTCTTCGAGCGCGAAAGTCAGGCGCTCGACTTCCTCGGCGGCTTCCTCGGCCTGGCGCTGCTCGCGTGCCCGGTCGGCCTCGATCTGGGCGAGGCGCCGGTCGAGCTCGACGATGCGGGTGCGGGCCCGGCGGGCGTCGGCCTCGGCCGATTCGGCGTCCAGCTTCAGGCGCTGGAGGCCGGCGCTGGCGGCCACCTCGGCATCGCGCAGGCCCGGCATCGCCGCCGAGGCCAGCGCCTGCTCCCGGGCAGCATGGGCCTGCACGGCGGCGACATCGGCCACGCCATTGCGGGCAGCAGTCAGGGCGGATTCGGCGGATGCGACGGCCTCGGCTGCCTGTCGCCGCTCGATGACCAGCAGCAGCCCTTCGGAGGCGCGGATCTCGGCCGACAGCGCCCGGTAGCGCGCCGCCTGCCGGGCCTGCCGGGTGAGGCTTTCCAGCTGCACGGCGATCTCGCCGATGACATCTTCCAGCCGGGCGAGATTGGTCTCGGCCGCCTTCAGCCGGATTTCGGCCTCCCGGCGGCGGGCATGCAGGCCGGAAATGCCGGCGGCTTCCTCGATGATGGCGCGCCGCGCCACGGGCTTGGCGGCGATCAGCTCGCCGATCTGGCCCTGGCGCACCATGGCCGGCGAGCGGGCGCCGGTGGAGGCATCGGCAAAGAGAATCTGGACATCGCGGGCGCGCACGTCCCGCCCGTTGACCCGATAGGCCGAGCCGGCACTGCGCTCGATGCGGCGGGAGACTTCCAGCGTGTCGGCATCATTGAAGAGAGTCGGCGCGCGGTGATCGCCATTGTCGAGCACGACCCCGACCTCGGCCGAATTGCGCGGCGGGCGGCGGCCGGAGCCGGAAAAGATGACATCCTCCATGGCGGAGGCGCGCATGGCCTTGTAGGCGGTTTCGCCCATCACCCAGCGCAGCGCTTCCACCAGATTGGACTTGCCGCAGCCATTCGGCCCGACGATGCCCGTGAGGCCCGGCTCGATCGCCACCTCGACCGGATCGACGAAGGTCTTGAACCCCGCGATCCGGAGCTTCGTGAATTTCAAGGCCGGCCTCTCCTCCGGTCAGCCGTCGCGCCGGCCGGAGGACGTGAGGTCCGGTCGGGCGGATCAGCCCTTCAGCATCGGCTCGACGATCTTCTCGAATTCGTCCATCGAGATCGCGCCGCGCACCAGCTCGCCATTGATGAAGAAGGTCGGCGTCGCGTTCACGCCGAACTCCTTGTTGCCGCGA
>JBBSSF010000641.1:0-2287 GCA_038242345.1 Hyphomicrobiales bacterium | reverse complement strand
GGGCGCCATCCGATGAATGCGAGGACCCGTTCCATGGTGCGTGCCCGTGCCGTTCCCCGTGATCTCCGGATGCTCCGGCTCCGGGTCGCGGCCTTCACCCTCCTGACCCTTCTCCTGCTGGCGCTGGTCGTGCGCCCGGCGGGCGCGGTGGAGATCGAGCGGGTGAAGTCGCCCGGCGGCATCGAGGCGTGGCTGGTGCAGGAGGACACGGTTCCCCTCGTCGCCATGAGCTTTGCCTTCCGCGATGCCGGCTCCAGCCGCGATCCGGCGGGCAAGGAGGGGCTTGCCAACCTGATGTCGGGGCTGCTCGACGAGGGCGCCGGCAAGCTCGATTCGGCCACCTTCCAGAACACCCTGGAAGAGAAGGCGATCAACATCTCCTTCGATGCCGGCCGCGACGGCTTCTTCGGCACCCTCCAGACCCTGGCCGCCAACCGCGACGTGGCGTTCGATCTGCTGCGTCTGGCGATCACCGAGCCGCGCTTCGACGACGAGGCGGTGGAGCGCATTCGCGCCCAGGTGATTTCCGGCATCAGGAGCGATGCCCGCGATCCCGATGCCATCGCCGGCAAGCTGTTCGCCGAGACGCTCTTTCCCGGCCATGTCTACAGCCGCCCGACCGATGGCACCGAGGCCAGCGTCGCCGCCATCCGCAAGGAGGATCTCCAGCTCTTCCGCACGCAGGCCTTCGGGCGCGACCGGCTGGTGATTTCCGTCGTGGGCGCTATCGACGCCAGGACCCTCGGCGGCCTGCTCGACAGGACCTTCGGCGACCTGCCGAAGACCGCGGCGCCGCTCCAGATCGCCGATGTGGTGCCGGTGTCCGGGGCGACCGCCAGCGCGACGCTTGCCATCCCGCAGACCATCATCCGCTTCGGCGGTCCGGGCCTGAAGCGCGACGATCCGGACTTCATGGCCGCCTATGTCATGAACCACATCCTCGGCGGCGGCAGCTTTTCCTCGCGCCTCTATCAGGAGATCCGCGAGAAGCGTGGCCTGACCTATGGCGTCGGCACCTATCTGACGCCCTATGACCATGCCGGCCTGTTCGTCGGCGGCCTCGGCACCTCGGCCGACAAGGCCGACGAGGCGATCACCCTCATCCGCGCCGAGCTGAAGCGCATGGCCGACGAGGGGCCGACGGAGAAGGAACTGGCCGATGCCAAGGCCTATCTGACCGGCTCCTATGCCCTGCGCTTCGACACCTCGTCCAAGATCGCCCGCCAGCTTCTGGCCATCCAGGTGGACCGTCTCGGCATCAATTATGTCGAGACCCGCAATGACGAGATCAATGCGGTGACCCTCGATCAGGTGAAGGCGGCGGCCCGGCGCATCCTGGATGCCGGCGCGCCGACCATCGTGACCGTCGGTCCGAAGGCGAGCTGAGCGGCGGGCCGCCGCGACGAAAGCGGTCAGGGCCCGGATCCGTCCGGGCCCTGAGACCGGGGAGCCTTGAAAAGGATCCCTGATACCAGGCGCATGAAGCGCTGACCGCACCTCAGCGCCTGAAGATCAGCGGATTTCTCATATGCACCAATGGCATGAGAAATCCGCATCGGAATACCAGAGAGTCCTTTTCAAGGATCTTTGGCATGTCTGGCGCCGGACGGCTGCGCGGACGCCGGCTGCCCCGGGGAAAGGGGCCGCGCGGGAGCGATGGAGGCCGGCAATGCGCGCGCTTCTCGAATCCTGGCAGGTCTGGGCCCTGCTGTCGGCGGTCTTTGCCGCGCTCACGGCCATTCTGGCGAAGCTGGGCGTGGCCGGGGTCGGATCGGACCTCGCCACCTTCATCCGTACCGCCGTCGTGCTCGTGGCGCTGGCCGGCATCCTGACGCTGGCCGGCGAATGGCAGCCGCCGGCAACGGTGCCCGGCCGGACATGGCTGTTCCTCGTCCTTTCGGGACTGGCGACGGGGGCGTCCTGGCTTTGCTATTTCCGCGCCCTGAAGCTCGGCGATGCCGCCCGGGTCGCCCCGGTCGACAAGCTGAGCGTGGTGTTCGTCGCCGTGTTTGCCGTGCTCTTTCTGGGGGAGAGCCTGACGGCACGCGGCTGGGCCGGCGTCGGCCTCATCACCGCGGGCGCCATCCTGATGGTGCTGGGATGATGCCGGAGGCTCCCGGAAAGGGATCCTCCGGCAGTCCGGGCCCCGGCCGGATCAGGCAAATTCGAAGTCCGCGGCGCTGAACTTGGCGAGCGTCATGTTCTCGACGATGATCTTGCCCATGTCGGAGGGGATGGTGGGGTTGCTGCGGGCCTGGGCAGAGCGCAGGGGGCGGGGGGGGTGGGC
>JBBSSF010000640.1:0-2293 GCA_038242345.1 Hyphomicrobiales bacterium | reverse complement strand
TCGGCGGGATCGAGGCCATCCGCCGGGGCGGCCGCAGGCGCGCGCGGCTCGTGGATGTCGAGGACAAGGCGCTCCAGCCAGACGTCCGCGGCCAGCCGGTCGGCGGCGGCCTGGGCCTCGCCGGAGATCTGCGCTGCCCGGGCGCGGATCGGCCGGGCCAGATCGGACTGGCCGGCGAGGCCGAGCCGGACCGCCAGCAGCCGGCCGTCGGCGGCCGAGACGGCGGGGCCGAGGGCGCGCTCCATCAGGTCGGGCAGGTCGTCGATGCGCTCCAGACCGGTAATGTCGAGGTTCGCCACGTCCCAGCGTGCGGCATCGCAGACGAGGGCCTCGATGCCGCTCACCCGGCCGTCCTCGACGGTGACGAGGCTTGCGCCCTTGGGGCCGGTCTCGCGCACGCTGCGGCCCTGGAGATTGCCGGGGAACACGATCCACGGCTCCCGGGAGACCACCTCGCGCTTGTGGATGTGGCCGAGGGCCCAATAGTCATAGCCCCGGGCGGCAAGGCCGGCCGCCGAGCACGGCGCATAGGCGGCGTGGCCCTCGCGGCCATCCAGCGAGGTGTGCAGCAGGCCGATATTGAACCGGCCGGCCGCGGGCTCGGGATAGGTGAGGGCGAAATTCTCCGCCACCGCCCGCTCGGGGAAGGAGCGGCCGTGAATGACGACATCGAGATCGTCGAGGGGAACGCTGGTGGCGCGGCTGGAGGGGAAGACGTGCACCCCGTCGGGCAAGGTGAGCTGCCGGGTCATCACGCTGTCGGCGTCATGATTGCCGCGGACGAGGAAGACGCGGATGCCCGCCCGGGTCAGCCGGGCGAGTTCGCGGCCGAAGAACAGGCCGATGGAGAGGTCGCGCCAGTCGCCATCGAAGACATCGCCGGCGATCAGCACGAAGGCGACCTTCTCGGCGATCGCCCGGCTGACCAGGGTGGTGAAGGCGGTGCGGCTGGCGGCGGCGAAGCGCTCTGCCACCCCGGCATCCTTGACCGACAGCCCGCGGAACGGGCTGCCCAGATGCAGGTCGGCGGCATGAAGGAAGCGGAACGCCATCGGTCAGTGTCTCCCGGCGGACGGGGCACGCGCAGGCCGCCCGCCGCTATCGGGAATAGCCAGTCTGCCGGCCGACTTCAACGTCCGGCCGCATCGGGCGCCGTCAGCCTCACTCGCCTTCGGTGCGCGAGATCGGCGGCTGGAAGGCATAGCCCATGTCCCAGGGGAAATAGATCCAGGTGTCCTGGCTCACTTCGGTGATGTAGGTGTCCACCACCGGCTTGCCCTTCGGCTTGGCGTAGACGGCGGCGAAATGGGCGTTCGGCAGCATGGAGCGCACCTGGCGGGCGGTCTTTCCGGTGTCCACCAGGTCGTCGATGATGAGGACCGACTTGCCGTCCTCGGCCGCCATCTCCACCAGCTTCGGCGCAACTTCCTTCAGGAGCAGCATGTCGCCCTGGTCCTGATATTCATGATAGGAGGCGATGCACACCGTCTCGATCAGCCGGATTTCCAGCTCGCGCGCGACGATGGCCGCCGGCACCAGACCGCCGCGGGTCACGCAGATGATGGCCTTCCAGTCGCCCTGGCCGGCGAGCCGCCAGGCAAGCGCCCGGGCGTCCCGGTGGAACTGGTCCCAGGAAACGGGGAAGGCTTTCGGATTGAGCGGCTTGGCCATGGACGGTCTCTTCGGCAGGGCGGTCGGTGGAGGGACGGCGGCTCATACCCAGGATCCTTGAAAAAGGACTCTCTGGTATTCCGATGCGGATTTCTCATGCTTCCGGAGCTTATGAGAAATCCGCTGGTCTTCAGGCGCGCATGGTGCGGTCGGCACTGACGTGCCTGGTATCAGGCGGCCGGCGTGAGGCTCTTTACGAGAGCGGCGACCTGAAGGCCGACGGCGGTCAGCCGCTCCGGGTCGCGGCTGCGCACGACGAGGCGGGCGGCATGCCGGCCATCCTCGCGGCGATAGGGATAGGAGCCGATGGCGACGTCCGGGTTGGCCTCCGCGATCGCCTTCAGGGGATCGGCGAGGATGCCCTCCGGCACCACGGTCTCGAAGGTCTCCGACAGCATCGGCGTGCCATGGATCAGCGTCGGGTCGATGGCCTCCAGCATGGCCGCCATCACCGAGGGCACGCCGGCCATCACGTGGACATTGCCGATGCGGAAGCCCGGCGCCTTCGAGATCCGGTTTTCGATGAGATCGGCGCCGAAGGGAATGCGCGCCATGCGCAGGCGGGCCGGGGTGAGATCGTCATCGGAGGCGTAGTTGGTGCGCAGCAGCGCCCGGGCGCGCG
>JBBSSF010000639.1:0-2302 GCA_038242345.1 Hyphomicrobiales bacterium | reverse complement strand
GACGACTTCTTCCGATGTCTGCCCAAACAGGCAACTCGGATAGCCAGCCTCATAACAGACAGGTTCCACCTCATCGGCGGGGCATCACCGGGGATTCCGACGGCGTAGGAGTATACCAAAGATCCTTGAAAAGGACTCTTTGGTATTCCGATGCAGGTTTTCCATGCCTTTGGGGCAGATGGAAAATCTGCTGATCTTCAGGCGCACGGTACGGCCAGCACTTCGTGCGCCTGGTATTATGGCGCGTTCGTGCTCGATCCCGACGGCCACAATATCGAGGCGGTCTGCCACCGGCCGGAGTGATGCCGGCCGAGGCAGGAGCGGAGCGCCACCCCGAGCCCATCCCCGGGAGATCCGCCGTCCCTCCTGCGGGCACGCGGGCCGCTCGCGGGGCGGAGCCCGTCCCGCATCCCGTATGCGACGGGCAGGCCGTGCTCAGACCGGCGCGTCCGTGCGTGGCGCGAGGGCCGAGCGGCTGCCCTCGGCCTTGGGCGAGAGCACCGGATCGCGCGGCAGATAGACGGTGATCGTGGTGCCGATCCCGACTTCGGACTGGATCTCCATGTGTCCGCCATGGAGCTGGGTGAGGGAGCGGGCGATGGCCAGACCCAGGCCGGATCCCTTGTGGGTCTTGGTGAACTGGTTCTCCACCTGCACGAAGGGCTGACCGAGACGGGCCAGTTCGCGCTTGGCGATGCCGATGCCGGTGTCGACCACGGAGATCACGGCGGTGTCCTCGTCGGCCCGCGCCGTCACCGTCACGGTGCCGCGCTCGGGGGTGAACTTCACCGCGTTGGAGAGCAGGTTCAGCAGGATCTGCTTCATGGCGCGGCGATCGCCGATGAGATTCATGCGCGGCTGGATCGCGGTCGCCACCGTCACATGCTTCTCCGACGCCGTCGGCGTCATGATCCGCGTCGACTCGTCGACCACCTCGCCGACATCGACAAGTTCCAGCGACAGGGCCAGCTGGCCCGCCTCGATGCGCGACATGTCGAGGATATCGTTGATGACGCCCAGCAGATATTGGCCGCTGTGCAGGATATCGCGGCAATATTCCTCATATTTCGGCGCGCCGATGGGCCCGAACACCTGACTCTGCATCATCTCCGAGAAGCCGATGATGGCGTTCAGCGGCGTGCGCAGCTCGTGGCTCATGTTGGCGAGGAATTCGGACTTGGCCCGGTTGGCTTCCTCGGCGCGGGTTTTCTCGTCGCCATATTTGCGCGCGAGGTCGGCCAGCTGCCGCTTCTGGGTCTCCGCCTTCTGGCGCTCGGCCTGAAGGTCGGCTACCGAGGCGCGCATCTTGCGCTCGTCCTCGATCAGCCGTTCCTCATGCTGCTTCAGGGCGGTAATGTCGGTGCCCACCGAGACGAAGCCGCCATCCTTGGTGCGCCGCTCGTTGATCTGCAGCCAGCGGCCATCGCCCAGCCGCGCCTCATAGGAGCGCGCGCCTTCCTCGGGTGGGGCATCCTGGATGCCTTCGTTGTCGACGAGGATGGGGCGGCGGGCGCCCCGCATCACGTCGACATAATGGGTACCGGGCTGGATCGCGATGTCCGGCAGGTCGTGCAGCTGCTGATATTTGCTGTTGCACATGACCAGACGGTTCTCGGCATCCCACAGCACGAAGGCTTCCGACACGGTCTCCAGCGCATCGCGCAGGCGCAGGTCGGCGGTCTCGGTGCGCTCGGCGAACAGCTTCTGCTCGGTGACATCGAGGGCGATGCCGATCAGGTGCGGCGCGGCACCCGGGCCGTCGCGCACGATCTCGGCCCTCAGCCGCAGCCAGATCCACCGGCCGTCGGCATGGCGCATGCGCAGCACCCGGTCGAGACTGGCCGCATCCTCACTCAGCAGCGCGCCGGCGAGTTCATAAAGATCGCCGTCGTCGGGATGAACGAGGCCCTGCAGGTCCTTGAAGCCGATGAGGTCGTCGCGCGGGGGCTGGCCGAGCATGCGGTACATGGACTCGGTCCAGAACATGCGGCCGCGCGCCAGATCCCAGTCGAACAGGCCGCAGCGGCCGCGGATCAGCGCCGTGTCGATGCGGCCGCGGGCAGCCGCATAGATGCGGTCGGCAATGCGCGCCCGGCCGGACTGGGCAAAGAAGGCATAGGCCAGCACCAGAATGACGCCGGAGGTGCACACCACCATCACGGTGTTGGCGGCCAGATCCCGCCGCCATTCGGCAAAGGTGACATCCGCCGTCTGATAGAGGGCGACCATGCCCGGCGCCGAGGTGAACTGGCGGACGGTGGCAAAGGCATGCCGGCCATCGGACAGCCGGATCGGCATCACG
>JBBSSF010000638.1:0-2305 GCA_038242345.1 Hyphomicrobiales bacterium | reverse complement strand
TCCGTGAGCCGGAGCGAACGGAAGACGCCCTGACCGCGCGGCCGGGGCCCCACGCGACGGAGACAGGCGGGATGATCGAGCTCGTTCCCATCGGCCGGATCCACACGCCCTACCGGACGCTCGCCGACTGTCCCAAATGGCCGCCCGACGCGGGCCCGCCCAGCCGCATCGAACTGTTCGAACCCTTCCGCGACGGACTGTTCGGCTTCCGCGATCCGAAGGCCGACGTGCTCTACTGGTTCGACCGGGCGGACCGGACGCGGCTGCGCGTCCTCAGCCACCGGGACCATCAGGAACGCGGCGTGTTCGGCCTGCGCTCGCCGACCCGGCCGAACCCGATCGCGCTCGCCCGGGTGACGGTTCTGGAGCTTTTGCCCGACGGGATGCTGATCTCCGGCCTCGACTGCCTCGACGGCACCGCCCTCATCGACCTGAAGCCCGGCCGGGACTGATCCGCCTCCCGCGCGGAGCGCCGGCCCCTTTTCTCCGGGTCCGACACGGAAAGAGGCCCGCCGCGACATCCCGCGACGGGCCTCTTCATCTTTCCGGGAGCGCGTTCAGAAGCGGATCGACAGCCGGCCGTTCAGGCCGTGCTCCTGCGCGTCGGAGGCGACCTGGCCCTGATAGGCGATGCCCAGCACCGCCGACTTCGCCAGCGTCACGTCCACGCCGGCGGCGAGCGCGGCCGCATCCCGGGCGATCGGCGTGCCCTGGACATCGAAGGCCGAGCCGCTGGCAAAGGCCAGCGTGCTCTCCGGCGTCACGTCGCCATAGGCGTGGATCCAGCCCACTTCCGCCCGGGCGGTGGCCGAGACGGTGCCGAGGCCGAGGGTGGTCGACGCGCGCAGGCCGAGAGTGCTGAAGCCGTTGTCGGCGGATTCCCCGGCGCCCGAAAGAGCCGCCGTGCCGCCGGTCTCCTGGAAGCTGTCGGTGTCCAGATGGACATAGGCGGCATTGGCGAAGGGCTCGAAGGCCACGGCCTGCATGTCGATGCGGTAGCCGAGTTCGCCGAACATCTGGAAGGTGCCGGCATCATAGTCCGCCGCCAGAACCTCGGCGCCCGAGGGCAGGGAGACGTTGCGGTCCGTCGACAGGCTGTTCCAGCCATAGGCGAGCCCGGTGCGCAAGCCGACCCGGTTCCAGTCGGCGCCGCCATAGAGGCCGGCATGATAGCTCTCGCTCGATCCCGACGTGGCGCGCGCGCCGACACCGAAGCTGGTGCGGCTGTAGCCGGCGATCACGCCCGCCCGCCAGATCTCGCCGATGGGTGCATCGGCACCGCCGAGGAAGCCGCTGATGTTGCTGTCGACGCTGGCGGCATTGCCGTTGCCGTCGAGAGTGCCCCAGGCGCCGAAGCCACGGCCCCAGATCGCCAGCTTCTCGGACTGCACGGGCGCTGCCTGCGGCCCGTCCACTCCGAGTTCCGAGGCCGGCGCCGTGGCCGCGATGCCGGCAAAGGCCGCCCGCACCCGCTCGCTGGCCGCATCGCGGACAAAATGGCTCTGGGAGAGGAGCACGCTCTGGGCCGTCGGATGGATCTCGCCGGACAGCCGGGAGAAGGCGGTGCGCGCCTCCGCCCCGGTCATGAAGGAGAGATCGTTGTAGAGCGCGCCGCCGGCGTCCAGGGTCTCCGCCGCGCCGGCAACCGCGCGCTCGTTGGCCGTCGTCGCCACCGAGGCGAAGGCGACGTCGCTGCGCTCCAGATCGAGGAACACGGTGTTCGGATCATAGGCGAGCGCCACCGCGACGAAGGAGAGCCCGTCGAGGAAGGAGGCCGACACCGAGCCATAGCGGCCGCTGACGCCATCCCCGGAGGTCAGCACCGTGTAGCGGCTGTTGATCTTCAGCGCCTCGGCCGACTCGCGCACCACCGTCACCCGGGCAAGGTCGCTGATGGCGGTCGCGCCGCTGACGGCGATGCGGTCGGACGTCGTGGCGCCGGCAATGCCGGCCACATAGACGGACCCCGCGCCCTGGAGGAAGTCGCCGTCGACCCCAAGCGTCGCCGTCACCCTGTCGGCATCGCGGATGCTGCCCGGCGACACCGTGCCGTCGCCGCCCGCCGTCAGGGCACCGACAGTGCCGATGCCGGCCAGGATGCCGCCGCCGGCCACCCAGACGGGGGAGATGCCGGTGCCATCGACGGCGAGCGTGCCGCCCAGCACCGTGGTCGGGCCGCTATAGGTGTTGTCGCCGGTCAGGATCAGGGCGCCGTCGCCACGCTTCACCAGATCGCCGATGCCGGAGATATCGTTCGACCACACCGACACATAGCCCTCGGTGTCGACATCGAACACGCCGTCAT
>JBBSSF010000637.1:0-2315 GCA_038242345.1 Hyphomicrobiales bacterium | reverse complement strand
AGCAGAACGCCAACATGGCGCTGCGCACCGCCGCCCGGGCCTATGTGCTGGCCGAGGGCCGGATCGTGCGCAGCGAGGCGGCGGCAGTGCTGGCCCACGACCCGGCTGTCCGCACGGCCTATCTGGGTCTGTGACAACAGGGGATCCGCCTCGCTCCTTGCCACTTCAGTGCAGATTTTCGGTCTCGCCCGAGCACATGGAAAATCTGCAGCTCTTCAGGGCCGTCCTGCGCCAGCATCGGGCGGACCTGGCATGAAAGTATCCTGCCAATGCTGCAAAGCCCTATCGATCCGTCTCTGGAGGCCGAATATGCCCTGCGGCACCGGCATCCGGAGCGCGAGGAAGTCTATGACGGGCACCGCCGGCGCAGCGCGGCGCTGCGCGCCAGCGGCCCGTGGCGGCTGGACCAGCGCTATGGCCCCGGCCCGCGCTGCCTCGCCGATGTGTTTCCCGCCGGCCCCGGCGCACCGGTGCTGTTCTTCATCCATGGCGGCTACTGGCGCGCCCTCGACAAGCACGACGTCTCCTTTCTCGCCGCGCCTTATCTGAACGCCGGCATGTCCGTGGTGCTGCCGGGCTATGATCTCGTGCCGAAGGTCAGCGTCGCCGGGATCGTCGATCAGGTGCGCGCCGCCCTCGCCTGGGTGATCGCCGACATGAACCCGTCGCGCATCGTCGTCGCCGGTCATTCGGCCGGCGGCCAGCTCGCCGCCATGCTCGCCCTCGATCAGGCTGCGCGCGGCGGGGGACCGATCTGCGGTCTGGCCGGGATCAGCGGCGCCTTCGACCTGCGCCCCCTGCTCCGGACCTCGATCAACCGCGATCTGGCGCTCTCCCCGGACGAAGCGGCCGCCGCGAGCCCGCTGGTCCGCCTGGAGGCCCTTCCCGCCGGCGCCCCGCTGATGCCGCTGCTGGGCGCGGTCGGTGGCGCCGAGACCGACGGCTTCAAGCACTGGACGGCCGATCTCGTCTCCGGCTGGCGCGCCCGTGGCGCCGCGGCCGAACTGATCGAAGCGCCCGGATGCACCCATTTCACCATCCTCGACCGTCTGGCCGAGGAGGACAGCCCGATCACCCGCGCAATCCTGAAACGCGCCGGGCTGTGATACCAGGCACCTGAGGGGTGAGCGCACCCGTGCGCCTGAAAGGCAGCATATTTCTTAATTTTTTCAATTGGATAGGAAATCCGCATCCGAGTACCAAAGCGTCCTTTCGAAATGACCTTTGGCAGGACGGCGAAGACCCGACGGCTCGCGGGCGCCGACCCGGCACACATGTCCCGAACAAGGGAGACCGGGGAGGCCACATGCCGAGCACACTGCTGCCCGGGAGCCGGGATTCTCCGGTCCCCGCAAGACGTCGGGTCATGGCCCGATATCGAACGGCAACAGCCCTTCCATGATCCCGCCGGCCCTCCGGACGCCCGCCTGACGGAAGCGTACCGGCTGGGCCGCTGGCCCCCGAAGAGGAGACCCACATGCTGGACCTGATCTCGCCGACCCCGGACAGCGACGCCGGCCTGCCCTACAGCCCTGCCGTCCTCGCGCGGGGTGGGCGGACGCTCTACATTTCCGGCCAGATCGGCATCGACGCCGCGGGCGTGGTCGCCCCGGACTTCGAAAATCAGGTGCGTCAGGCATGGCGCAATCTGGAAGCCGTGCTGGCCGCGGCCGGGATGGATCTTTCAAATCTGGCCAAGGTCACCGCCTATCTGACCGACGCCGCCGACTACCCGGCTTTCGGCAAGCTGCGGCTGGAACTGCTGCGCGGCAACCGTCCCGCCTCGACGCTGGTGGTGGCAGCGGCCCTCGCCCGACCGGAGTGGCGCTTCGAGGTGGAAGCGATTGCGGTGGGCGACTGATACCAAAGATCCTCGAAGAGGACTCTTTGGTATTCGAGTGCAGATTTCTCATGTCCTTGTGACATATGAGAAATCTGCTGCCCTTCAGGCGCTAAGGTGCCGTCAGCACTTCGTGCGCCTGGTATGAGGGAGAGGCTGCTGCGCGACAGCCATCGCGGAACGCCCAATGGGGCCAGGAGACAGAAGGGGACCCCAGGGCCCCCGTTTCTCTGCAAGCGTCGGGAAGATCATCAGGCCCAAGGGGCAAGGTCAGCCTTTCCACCTGCTCCTTGGCCTTCCCGTATTCCGGACGCAAGAAAGCCCCCGGAGCGTTTGCTCTCGGGGGCTTTGTGTGGTGTGTCGGTTTGGTTGCGGGGGCAGGATTTGAACCTGCGGCCTTCAGGTTATGAGCCTGACGAGCTACCGGGCTGCTCCACCCCGCGGGAGGGATTATGGTCCGGGAAGGTATCATCGT
>JBBSSF010000636.1:0-2329 GCA_038242345.1 Hyphomicrobiales bacterium | reverse complement strand
GCGCCGGGCCTTCCAGCGGCTCGTGACGGAACACCAGCGCCCCCACCGACTCCTGGAAGGCCACCCGGCCGCAGATGGTACCGGCGGCGGCGCCATCATGATTGCCTTCCAGCCAGACGAAGTCCCGCCCGGCCGCCATGCGCACCAGCCGCTCGCGGCACTGGGGCTCCAGCCTTTCGGGACCGGTGCGATCATGGAAACTGTCGCCGAGCGCCAGGATGATGGCCGGATCCAGCCGCTCGACGAGCGCCGCCAGCCGCTTCAGCGTGGCGGCGCTGTCATAGGGCGGCAGCATCAGCCCGTCGCGGGCGAGCGCCGTCGCCTTCTCAAGGTGCAGGTCGGCGACCGCCAGCAGCCGGCGCTCGGGCCACCACAGCGCCGCCTCGGGCAGAAGATGCACGGTCTGGCCGGCGAGCCTCGTCACCGACACCCCCGGCCCGGCGGGCGCCGCCGACGCCCGCGCCTCCGCCGAGGCGGAGCGGGAGGCGAGCAGGCGGGCGCGGCGCGGGGAATGAAGCGGTCCGGTCATCGGTCAGGAGAGCTCCCGGGAGGCTGAAAGCACGGGGGGCGGATTTAGGCCGGCCGGCCGCGGCCGGCAAGGGCCGGGCGCCGCCCCTGCGACAGATCCACCGCAAAGCCCGCATCCTGCGGCAAAAGCCTGCCGGTTCCCGGGTCGCGCGCCTTGCGACGGGCAGACGGCGTCGCTAAATCAGGACGCGGCCCGGTCTGTCGCAGCCGATCCATGGAGCGTTCATGCGCGCGATTCTCGAAGTTGTCCTGCTGGTCATCAGCCTCTATCGCTGGGTCGTGATCCTCGCGGCGATCTTTTCCTGGCTTTATGCCTTCAACGTGGTCAACCCGCGCAACCAGATCGTCTCGACCATCGGCGACCTGCTCTACAAGCTGACCGAGCCGCTCCTGCGGCCGATCCAGCGGGTAATCCCGAATCTCGGCGGCATCGACGTCTCGCCCATCGTCCTGCTCCTCGGCCTGTTCCTGCTGGAGCGGGTCATCATCCTCTATGTCTACCCGTTCGTGCCATGACGGACGATCCCGTCGCCGGCGGGCCGTTCCGCGAGACCAGGGACGGCCTCGACATCCGCGTGCGCCTCACCCCGCGCGCGGCCCATGACCGGGTGGACGGGATCGAGACGCTGTCCGACGGCTCGACGGTGCTGACCGCCCGGGTGCGGGCGGTGCCGGAGAAGGGCGGCGCCAATCAGGCGCTGGAAAAACTGATCGCGGCTGCCGCCGGCCGGCCCCGCTCCACGGTGTCCGTGGTGGCCGGCTCGACGGCGCGGATCAAGACGGTGCGGCTCTCCGGAGATGGCGAAAGCCTGAAGGCGGCCCGGGCTGCCCTGACGAAGGCGACCGGCTAGACCGGCCGCACCTGGACATTCGCCGGGCGCCTCATCGGGTTTCGCCCGGCCACAGCCAAGGATCCGGCCGGATCCTGATGGAAGGAAACGGAGTTCCCATGGGCGCGCTCATCATCGACGGCAAGGCCAAGGCGGCCGCCGTGGACGCCTCGGTCGCGGCCGCAGTCGCGGCTCTCCAGACGAGCCATGGCATCACGCCCGGTCTGGCGGCCGTTCTCGTCGGCGACGATCCGGCGAGCGCCATCTATGTGGGCTCCAAGGTGCGCCGCACGCTGGCCGCCGGCATGAATTCCTTCGAGCACCGCCTGCCGGCCGACACCTCCGAGGAAGAGCTCCTCTCGCTGATCGCCCGGCTCAACAGCGATCCGGCCGTGGACGGCATTCTCGTGCAGCTGCCGCTGCCGAAGCATCTGGATGCCGACCGGGTCGTGCGCGCCATCAGCCCGGCCAAGGATGTCGACGGGCTGACGCCGGAAAATGCCGGCCTCCTGGTCCTCGGCAAGCCCGGCCTCCTGCCCTGCACGCCCCAGGGCTCGATGATGTTCGTCCATGACGTGCTGGGCCCGGACCTCTCCGGACTGGAGGCGGTGGTCATCGGCCGCTCCATCCTCGTCGGCAAGCCCGTGGCGCTGATGCTCCAGAATGCCAACGCCACCGTGACCATGGCCCATTCCCGCACCCGCGACCTGCCGGCCGTGTGCCGGCGGGCGGACATTCTGGTCGCCGCCGTCGGCCGGCCGGAAATGGTGCGCGGCGACTGGATCAAGGACGGCGCCGTGGTCATCGATGTCGGCATCAACCGCATCCCGGCGCCCGAGAAGGGCGAGGGCAAGACCCGCGTGGTCGGCGATGTGGCGACCGCGGAAGCGGCCGAGCGGGCGCGCGCCGTCACGCCGGTGCCGGGGGGCGTCGGGCTGATGACGGTGGCGTGCCTGCTGGTCAACACGGTG
>JBBSSF010000635.1:0-2332 GCA_038242345.1 Hyphomicrobiales bacterium | reverse complement strand
TGCCGCTGCCGTCAAGGGCGACGGCTATGGCACCGGGCTTGAACAGGCCGTGGCCGCGCTTCAGGCGGCGGGCTGCCGCACCTTCTTCGTGGCCCTGCCGGAGGAAGGCGTGCGCGCCCGGGCGATCGCCCCGGAGGCCACCATCCACGTTCTCAACGGCCTGTTCGAGGAGTCCGTCGACCTCTATCTCGCCCACCGGCTCATTCCCGTGCTCGGCTCCATGGTGGAGCTGCGGCTGTGGGCCAGCGCGGCGCAGAAGCATGGCGAGAAGCTGCCGGCGACGCTGCATGTCGACACCGGCATGAACCGGATGGGGCTCCGGGTGGAAGAGGCCCTCGGGCTCGCCACAGCCCCCGGGCCGCTCAACGCCATCGACCTCAAGCTCATCATCAGCCATCTGGCCTGCGCCGATGTGCCCGACCATCCGATGACGGCGCTCCAGCTGGAGCGTTTCCGCAAGGTGGCCGCCGCCTTCCCCCATGTGCGCAAGTCGCTGGCCAATTCCGCCGGCATCCTGACCGGGCCGGAGTTCCATTTCGATCTGGTGCGGCCGGGCATCGCCCTCTATGGCGGCCGGGCGCTGGCCGGCCGGCCCAGCCCGATGCGCACGGTGGCGACGCTGGAAGGCCGCATCATGCTGGTGCGCATGGTGCCCAGGGGCGAGACCGTCGGCTATGGCGCTGCCGAGACCTGCACCCGCGACAGCCGCATCGCCATTCTCTCGGTCGGCTATGCCGACGGCTTCCACCGCGCCGCCGGCGGCACCGATGCCCTGCCCGGGGCGCGCGCCGCCATCGAGGGCCGGCCGGTGCCGCTGTTCGGCCGCATCTCCATGGACCTCCTCGCCATCGACGTGACCGACCTGCCCGACGGACTCGGCGAGCGCGGCCAGTGGGTGGAGCTGTTCGGGCCGCGCATTCCCGTGGACGAAGTGGCGGCGCGGGCCGGCACCATCGGCTACGAACTGCTGACAGGGCTTGGACGGCGCTATGGCCGTCGCTATCTGGGGGATGTCGCGCGGGCCTGACCGCACCTTCCTTCCCCTCCCGCCAGCGCATCCCCCGGCCGCTCCGGCATCCGGGCGGAATCGCTGGTCCTCTCGAAATGCAGTCTCGGCTTCCGCGCGGAGCGTTTTCGCCGCGGCTGACCATGCTCCCGGACAGGATTCCCGATGGCGCGCCGGCCCTCCACTTTTGTCTGCCAGGAATGCGGGGCGGTCACGCCGCGCTGGGTGGGCAAGTGCGAATCCTGCGGCGCGTGGAATTCGGTCATCGAGGAGCCCGAGGGCGGCGCGGCGGTGGTCAGCGCCGGTCCGGTGCGCTCGGCCCGCACCGGCCGGCGGATCGAACTGGTGCCGCTGGCCGGCAAGTCCGACGATGCGCCGCGGGTGCCGACCGGCTCGGGCGAGCTCGACCGGGTGACCGGCGGCGGCCTGGTGCCCGGCTCGGCCATCCTGGTCGGCGGCGATCCGGGCATCGGCAAGTCCACCCTCCTGCTCCAGACCGCCGCGCGGCTGGCGCGCTCGGGCCGGCGGGTCGTCTATGTCTCGGGCGAAGAGGCGGTGGCCCAGGTGCGGCTCCGGGGCGAACGGCTCCAGGTGTCGGACAGCGATGTCCAGCTTCTGGCCGAGACCAATGTCGAGGACATCCTGGCGACGCTCGCCGCCGGCCCGCCGCCGGCCCTCGTCGTGGTCGATTCGATCCAGACGCTGTGGACCGGGCTGGCGGAATCGCCGCCGGGCACCGTCACCCAGGTGCGCTCGTCCTCCCAGGCCATGATCCGCTATGCCAAGCAGTCCGGCGCGGCGGTGGTGCTGGTCGGCCACGTCACCAAGGACGGACAGATCGCCGGCCCGCGGGTGGTCGAGCACATGGTCGATGCGGTGATGACCTTCGAGGGCGATCCGGCCCACGCCTTCCGCATCCTGCGCGCCGCCAAGAACCGGTTCGGCCCCACCGACGAGATCGGCGTGTTCGAGATGACGGGCACCGGCCTGTCGGAAGTCGCCAATCCGTCGGAGATCTTTCTGGGCGACGGTGACCGGTCGAGCCCGGGTTCGGCGGTGTTTGCCGGCATGGAAGGCACGCGGCCGCTTCTGGTGGAAGTGCAGGCCCTGGTCGCCCCCTCGCCCCTCGGCACGCCGCGCCGTGCCGTCGTCGGCTGGGATTCGAACCGGCTCGCCATGGTGATCGCCGTGCTGGAGGCGCGCTGCGGCGTGCGGCTCGGCCAGAGCGATGTCTATCTGGGGGTGGCCGGCGGGCTCGGATTGCCGAGCCCGCGGCGGATCTGGCGGTCGCGGCGGCGCTGGTCTCCTCGCTCACCGGGGTTGCCC
>JBBSSF010000634.1:0-2333 GCA_038242345.1 Hyphomicrobiales bacterium | reverse complement strand
GATCTCCGCGCTCTCGGCGGCGACCGCTGCCACCGGCTCGCCGATCATGCGCACCCGGTCGACCGCCAGCACCGGCTGGTCGACGCGCTGGATGCCATAGAGGAAGCCGAGGGGCACATCCCGGGCGGTGACGACGGCGTGCACCCCGGCCATCGCGTCCGCCGCCGAGGTGTCGACGGAGAGCAGCCGCGCATGGGGGTGCGGGCTGCGCAGCACCCGGCCGACAAGGCAGCCGGGCGCCGTGACATCGCCGCGATAGACGAGACGGCCGGACAGCTTGGCCGCCGCGTCCGGCCGCGGCGCCATGCGGGGATTGAGGAAGTCGGTGCTCATGGGGTTTCTGCGAGATGTCCGGCCAGCACCCGGGCGGCCAGCCGCGAACGGGCCGGACCGGAAAGGAAATCGTCCGCCGGCAGGGCGAACAGGGCGCCGAGCGCCTCTTGCGAAAGCGCGGCCGTCGCCGGCAGGGCGGCCACCGACGGCGGCACCGGCCCGCCACCCAGCGCGATCCGCGTGCCCGCGGGGCCGGTCACGGCCGCGACCGTCACCAGGCTCGGCGTGAAGGCGGCGCGCCGGCCGACCTTCTCGAAGATTACCCGGGCGCCCGCGGGCAGCGCCGGCACGGTGACGGAGAGAAGCAGGTCCTCGCCCGGCTCGGCCAGCCACTCGGAAAGCGCCACTTCGCCATCGAGACCGGTGACGGAGGCATCGAGCGCCAGCAGCAGCGGCACCAGATCCCCCGCCCGCCAGGCGATGTTTCCGCCCAGCGTCGCCAGTTCCCGCACGCCCCACGCCGCAATCGCCCCGATCGCCTCGGGCAGAACCGGCAGCCGCCTCGCAAGGCCCTCATGCCGGCGCAGGCTTTCCAGCGTGGCGAAGGCGGAAAGGGTGACGGCGCCGTCCTCCTCCAGCCGCATCAGCGGGCCGGCGTCCAGCCCCGAGAGATCGACCAGCGGATGGTCGGCCCGGCCCTCCGGCCAGGCGAGCTGAAGGGCGGTGCCGCCGGCAATATAGCGGGCGCGTTCGCCCAGAGACCGGCGCATCACCAGCGCCTCTTCCGGGGTGCGCGGGCGGATGATCGGAATGGTCATGGCTTTTTCAGGGGCATCTGCCCCCGATCCCCCGACCGGGCGGACCAGCCGCCCGGACCCGCCAGTTCTGTTGTCCGGGAAGAAAGGAGCGCTTCGGGCCGGCGGGTGCTCATTGGCCGTGTCCGGCCCAGAAGTCCGCCTGCAGCGCCGCCGCCTCGTCGGCAAGCAATGGCCCGATCACCTCGATGTCGCGCTGGCCGGCGGCAAACACCACCCGGCACGGCAGGTCCAGGGTCGGGTTCTCGGCATGGTTCCCGGTCATCAGCTTCAGGTCATGCTCGCTCTGGCCGTAGACCACCCGGCCGATGCCTACCCAGTAGATCGCCCCGGAACACATCGCGCAGGGTTCGGCCGAGGTATAGAGCGTGCAGCGGGCCAGAAATTCCGGCCGGTAGGCCTTGGAGGACCGGGTCGCCAGCAGCCGCTCGGCATGGGCGGTCATGTCGTGGCCTTCCGCCGTGAAGCCGTTGCCCTGCTCCAGGAGGATGTCGCCATCGGGACCGGCCAGCAGCGCGCCGAACGGATGGTCCCCGCCGGCCTTGGAGGCGGCGGCAATGGCGAAGGCCCGGCGCAGCAGGGTCTCGTGATCGAGGGTCGGGAGGGTGTTGGGCTCGGTCACGGGGATCACCGTTCGGACTTGGGCAGGGACCAGGGGATGAAGCGGCGCTGGAGGAAGCCGACCAGCCGGAAGAAGCCGAGGCTGAGGCCGACCAGCACGAACAGGCCGGCAAAGGCCTGCGGAATCTTGAAGAAGGACGTGGAGAAGGCGATGAAGAAGCCGAGCCCCTTTTCCGCAGCCACGAATTCCGCGACGACCGCGCCGATGATGGCCAGCGTCGTCGAGATCTTCAGCGCCGAGGCGATGTGCGGCACGGCATAGGGCAGCCGGATGTTCACCACTTCCCGGGTGCGGCTGGCACGCAGGGAGCGTGACAGCTCGATCAGTTCTTCCGGCGTCGACAGGAGACCGGTGACGGTCGAGACCAGGATGGGGAAGAAGGTGATGAGGAAGGTGATGACCACCCGCGGCAGGTCCGACGAGCCGAGGGTGACGACGAGGATCGGCGCCACCGCCACGATCGGCATCGACTGGATGACGACGAGGATCGGATAGAGGGTGCGCGACAGGATGCGCGACAGCGCCAGCCCGACGGCCAGCGGCACCGAGACGAGGATGGACAGGAAATAGCCCATCAGCGCCACGCGCACCGTCGCCCAGACATGGCCGAGCCACTGGTCGAG
>JBBSSF010000633.1:0-2334 GCA_038242345.1 Hyphomicrobiales bacterium | reverse complement strand
GTCCTCTTCGAGGATCTTTGGTATGATACCCCCGGGATCCCGACGCGGGATCGGAAGGGGCCTGCCGAAGGCGGACCTCCCCCGGCCCGCCCGACGGACGGGAAATCCGCCGTCCTCCGGAGCACCCGGCGCTTCAGCCTCCGGTGCCCCGCCCCGGAGACGGACACACCCCGGACGGACCCGCGCCCGGCAAGGGCCCGATCTCCACCCGCCCGAACCATCGCGAAAAGGGCCCGGCAGGCAACCCGCCTGCCGGGCCCTTTTTTCGTGGCCGCCCGCCTTTCCGACGCGGCCCCGCGGCCTTCCCGAAGAGGACGCCCGGCACATCTCCAGGGCGAACTGATGCCGGTTCGCAGGAGAAAGGGCGCCGGGTCCGGGATCCCGGATCCTCCGCCTTCCGCCCGGAGGGCGACCGGAAACACCGCCGCCGCAGACGCCCCGCATCGGCACCCCGGCTGCCCGCCCCGGCCATTCCGGGGATCCCGGCCTTTCTGCCTTTCGCGCAGGCGCTGCCCGATTTGAAGGCGCTCGGGACCAAAATCATGCATGGAATTGAATTCCGTTCCTCTTATGGAATTTTAGCCTCTGTTTATCAGGCACACATACATAGATCAGCGACTCCCGATCTGTTTTGCGGGCCGCACTTTCGTCTTAACGAGAATGTCGCACCTGGGTGCCCCACCCGCAGGACGCGAAGCCGGACCCGCCTGGCATCCGGAAAAAGACATAAGATTTTCAATTTATTATGCCTTAAAGTGCGCTTTGGCTGGCGCACACGGCTGCAACCGCGCCCGTTCCGGACGGCGCCGGATGCGCGGGAAACCTCGAAAAAAGAGCGTTATTCCCCGTTGACATGCGTTTCGGGCCATGTTCCCAATACGGAAAATCATTCGTCGGGGTGATCGGCGAGCGGTTCAGTACCAGGAAAGAAATTCAGAATGCTGAATGTCTGACAGGGCGACCGGAAAAAGAGGGGCGGGGATGCGGTCCTCCCCCGGCGGATCACAACCAGACGATGGAATTGCTTCGGGCGGATCGGTTTCCGTGGGGTACGGGACCGACATGGGAGGTGAGGCGATGTCGATGGGTCAGAACCAGCGCGCGGATGCACCGTCTGCGAAGGTCGTGAAGTCGGCGGTTCGTGTGCTCGAGATCCTCGAATTCTTCGACGAGGTTCGGGCGCCTGCCAATGTGGTGGCGGTTGCCTCCGCCCTCGGCTATCCCCAGTCCAGCACCTCGGCGCTGCTGCGCTCCATGGTGGCGACCGGCTATCTCCATTTCGATGCCCGCAACCGCACCTACCGGCCGTCGGACCGGGTGCCGCTGCTCGGCAACTGGATCAGCCCCGGGCTGTTCCGCGAGGGCACCCTCTATCGCCTCACCCGGGCGCTGAGCCGCCGCACCGGCCAGCGCGTGGTGGTCGCCACCCGCAATGGCGATGTCTCCCGGGTGATCCACATCGCCGAGGCCGGCGAGGTCGAGCATCCGCCGCTCCATATCGGCGACACCCGGCCCCTCGGCCGCTGTGCCACCGGCTGGGCGCTGCTGGCGCTGATGCCGGATGGCGATGTCCGCCGCGTGTTCCACCGGCTCAATGCCGAGGCGTCCGATCCCGAGCAGGTCGTGCGCATTCCGGACCTGCTGGCCACCCTCCAGTCGGTGCGCACCAGCGGCCATGCCTTCGCCACCGACCGGGACAATGCCGATCTCGGCGTGATCGCGGCGGCGCTTCCGGCCGGCACCGCCACGGCGCCGCTGGCCATCGCGCTGCACGGGCCGCTGGCGACGCTGGAGGCCCGGCGCGCCGAGTTCGCCCAGATCCTGGTTGAGGAAATCCGTCTGGCGACCGGCGGCGGCGAGCAGCCGCGGCCGACCATCGAGGCCGACCGCCGCCGCATGGAAGCCGCCATGGAGACGACGGCGCCGGTGGAGCCGGCCGCCACGCCGACGGCGCCGGTGCGTCTGGTCGCCTTCGACCGCCGCGCCCAGCGCCTCGGCCCGGGCGGCATCCCCCGCCGCGCCACGGCCGCCCCGCTCGGCTGATCCCTGTCCGGGGCCGCATGGCGACCGGGAGACCCGCGCTCCGTCGGGGCTTCCCGGGTCCGTGCCGCTCCGCCTGGCGCGGGCACCGCAAGGTCGGGCGCCCGCCCCCTGAAAGACGGCTCCGCTCTCCGCACCGGCACTTGGGCCGCCAGCGTGGAGACAGGCGGGCCGGAAATTTCCCGTCCCGTCGGGGCCCGCGGGGCGCGCGCCCCCCCGCCCCCCAGGGGGTTTGGGGGCGGGCCGGCCCCGGGGCCCCCCCGCGCCCCGCCGCCCCCCCCCCGCGCCCGGGGG
>JBBSSF010000632.1:0-2335 GCA_038242345.1 Hyphomicrobiales bacterium | reverse complement strand
GGCCTCACCCGCTGGCCGATCGAACCCCGACACGTCGAGATCCTCATGGCGATGGATGGTGTGTTCCTCGAGCACTGCCGGCAGGAGCGCGCCCGCGCCCTCGGCAATGACCGGACCGTTCAGCCCATCAACATGACGCCCGGCCGCTTCGATGCGCTGTTCGGGTGACCCCTGCCCAAGGGCCAATCTCTTCCGGAGGACCGAGGGATGACCCTTGAAGTCTGGCCGTCCATCCTGCGGCCGCGGCGGCTGATGTTCCACATCCTGCCGGCGCTGACGGTCGGGACGCAGTCCTTTGGCGGGCTGCGCCAGAAGCGCGGCGGGTCGGCCGGGTCCTGGACGGCCAGCGCCTCCTTCGATGTCTATTCCGCCGACGAGATCCGGGAGTGGCGCGGCGTCGTGGCGGCGCTGCAGGGCGGCCTCGGCACGGTGAAGATCGGCGTGTTCGACGACCGGCAGGCGCCGCATCCGCTGGACGGGGCGGGCCTGCCCGTCCTGCCGGGCGACGAGCCCTTCTCGGACGGCACCTTCTTCACCGACGGCCGCGGCTTCCTGCAGTCGACCATCATGGCCTATCTGGACGCGCCGCTGGCACTGCGGGCGACCACGGCACGGGTGCGGGTGGAGGCCGGCGGCGACCTGAAGCGGGGCATGTATTTCTCGATCGCCGGCCGGCTCTATCTCATCACCTCGCAGCCGACCCGGGAGGGCAGCGTCTGGAGCTTCCGCTTCCTGCCGGAGGCCCGGCTTGCCGCCGATGACGGGACGTGGGTGGAGCTGCGCCGGCCGACGGCGCTCATGAACCTGGCGGCCCAGGATACCGGGACCCTCTCGCTCGAGAGCTACTATCAGGGGCACCCGGAAATCGAGTTCACGGAGAGCTGGGATGGCCTTTGATTTCGAGGCGGTGATCGACGCCCAGCTCACCGGCCAGACCGTGCGGGCCGAACTGCTGGTGGCCTTCCATTTCCTCTCCGGCACCACCCGGGTGTGGAACGGCTTCGGCCGGCTGCCGACCCTCGACCCGGACGGCGGCCCGGGCAGCGTCGAATGGCTCGGGCTCCTGGGCCTGGGCGGCATCACCGGCCTGAAGCAGCCCCTCAACGGCACGGCGCCGGAAACGACCCTGACCCTTTCCGGGGTCGACCCGACCTTCGCCGCGAAGGCCAAGGCGGAGGCGAACGAATATTTCCTGCGGCCGGTGAAGATCCATCTCGTCTTCTTCGACGAGGACTGGCAGCCGATTTCCCGGCCGCGCCTGTTCCTGTGGGCGCGGATGCATACCCTCGTGCCGAAGCGGGAGCCGAATGATGGCGGCGGATCGGTGCGCAGCGTGACGATCACCGCCGAAAGCCCGTTCTCCGGGCGCCGCCGGCCCCGCCACGGCTTCCTGACCGACAATGACCAGCAGCTGCGCTATCCGGGCGACCGGGGAGCCGAGCGGGTCGCCGGTATCGAGGCGAAGAACATCACTTTCCCGGACGCCTGAGAATGCGGCTTTCCGATTTCCTGCGCACCCAGGCGGCCCGGCCGTTTTCCTGGAGCGGGGCGCACTGTCTGTCCATGCTCGCCGACTGGTACCTGATCTCGACCGGCCGTGACCCGATCCCGGACTTCCGCGGCCGGATCATGACCGAGGCCGACTGCGCCGCCGTGCTCGGCGATGCCGGCGGGCTCGCCCGCTTCGTTGACCGGCGCTGCCGGGCGCTGGGCGCAATGCGGCTGAGGGAGCCGGTGCCGGGCTGCATCGCCGTGGTGCGCTATCAGGGCCGGCATTTCGGCGCGCTCCGGACCGCAACCGGCCGATGGGCCATCAAGGGCCATGACGGCCTCGTCGTCACCGGGGCCTGCCGCCTCGTTGCTGCCTGGGAGCCGCGCTGATGCCCCAGGCCATTCCGGCATTCATCGCCGCCGTTGCCGCCACGGCGACCACGGCCGCCTCGGCCATCGGCGGGGCGGTGTCGGCCGCGGCCGGGCTCTTCAGCGGCATGGGGGCGCTTGCCTCCACGGTGATCGGCGTCGGGATCAATCTGGGCGTTTCCGTGCTCCTCGGCCTGCTGAACTCTCCGAAGACGATCAAGCCGAGCGACGTGCAGAATGTCGTCCGCCAGAGCGTGCCGTCCCGGCGCCGCCATTATGGGCTGCGCAAGACGGGCGGATACATGAGCTTCATCGAGACGAAGAATGGCGATCTCTACATGATCGTCTATCTGGGCGAAGGCGTGCTCGACAGCATCGACGAGGTCATCATCGACAACCGGCCGGTGACACTGGACGAAACCGGATGGGTGACCTCCTCGCCCTATCCCTCCGGCTGCCTGAAGGTGGAGACCCG
>JBBSSF010000631.1:0-2339 GCA_038242345.1 Hyphomicrobiales bacterium | reverse complement strand
TCGGCCGCATCGCGGTCACCTATGGGGACTGGGGCGGCACGGCGGACCCTCAGGTGGTCGCGCCCTGGCATGTGTTCGACGGGCCGGCGGCGGCCCGCGCCTTTGCCGAGGAGATCCGCGTCGCCCCGCTCCGGACCGTGCAGCGCACCTCCATTTCCTCCGCCCTCGCCTTCTCGTCCGGCCTGTTCGAGGGCAACGGCTATGCCGGCCAGCGCCGGGTGATCGACATTTCCGGCGATGGCCCCAACAATCAGGGCGCCCATGTACGCACCGCCCGGGACATGACGATCGCCCGCGGCATCACCATCAACGGCCTGCCGCTGATGCTGAAGGGGCCGAACGACTGGTATGCCGTGCCCGATCTCGACCTCTATTATCAGGACTGCGTGATCGGCGGCCCCGGCGCCTTCCTCATCCCGGTGCGCTCGCTGGACAGCTTCGCCGCCTCCATCCGCCAGAAGCTGGTGCTGGAGATCGCCGGCCGCGAGGTGGTGCCCCTGACCCTGCCGGCATCGGGCCGCAAGCCCGCCCAATGCGGACTCTACGAATAGGACACCGGACACGCGCTTTCCCGCGGGATCCGGGCCCTTTCCGAACCCGTCGGGCCTTTTCCCGCAGTCACCGGTCTGTCACACTTCGTCCCCGGACGGGCCGCCCGGATCATCCGGCGCGGCCCCGGCGACAGCCCGGAGGACACCGACCCGTGGAACCCCCGCCTGCCAGCGATCCCCCCGGCCCGGCTGCGGCCAGCGGCCCGCGCCCCGGCCGACCGGCCCGTTCCTGCCGGGCGCGGCTGGCCCGGCGGCGGCGGCGCTCCTTCGGCTTCCTGATCGGCGGGCTGCTGCTCGGCGCCCTGGTCACGGGGCTTGCTGCCCTCGTCCCGGCCCCGGTGCAGGCCGCCGGGCCGACGGATGTCGATCTCGAACTCGTGCTCGCCGTCGATGTCTCCTATTCCATGGACTATCAGGAGCAGCGCCTGCAGCGGGATGGCTACGTGGCGGCGCTGCGCTCGCCGGAAGTCCGCAATGCCGTCGGGCAGGGTCTCCTCGGCCGCGTCGCCGTCCTCTACATGGAATGGGCCGGGGCCGGCGACCAGATGGTGGTGGTCGACTGGCAGGTGCTGTCCGATGCCGCCTCCCTCGACCGCTTTGCCGATGCCATCGCCGCGGCCCCGATCAACCGGGTCTACCGCACCTCGATCTCGGCCGCTCTCGGGCGGGCGACGGCGCTTCTGGAAGCCAACGACATCCGCGGCCTGCGCCGGGTCATCGACATTTCCGGCGATGGCCCCAACAATCAGGGCGTCCCGGTTCTGGAGGCCCGCGCCCGCACGCTTTCGGCCGGCATCACCGTCAACGGCCTGCCGCTGATGCTCACCTGGCCCTTCTCCAGCCCGTTCGACATGGCCGATCTCGACGCCTACTACAATCGCTGCGTGGTCGGCGGGCCGGGGGCCTTCGTGGTGCCGGTGCGCGACATGGCGGACTTTCCCGATGCCATCCGGCGCAAGCTGGTGATGGAGATTGCCGGGCGCATGCCGGCCGGTCCGCTGCCGGTGCAGAAGGCGGCGGCGAGTGCCGATGATCTCTGCACCATCGGCGAGCGCCAGTGGCGCCAGCGCTTCTTCGACGACAACTGAGACCAGCCGCACGAAGTGCTGACCGCACCGTGCGCCTGAAGGGCAGCAGATTTCCCATGTGTCCCAAGGGCATGAGAAATCTGCATCGGAATATCAAAGAGTCCTTTTCAAGGATCTTGGGTATCATGCGGCCGGCAGGAGCCGCAGCGCCGCCCTCGTCCGCGCACCCCGTGGCGGCGGGGATCCTCGCCCGGTCCGCCCCGCGCGCCCGCCGCCTCCGCCCCGGTGCGGCGGGGAGCCGGTCGATGGTCGGAAAATGCAGGATTCCAGAGGGCCGGGCGCTCTTTCCGGGCGCCGGGCCGACGGGAGAAGGCGCAGGGGGAGACGGCATTTCCCGCCCCGTCCGGGTGTGGAGCATGATCGCCCTTGCGTCGGCTCCGGCCGGCCGCTAGGCGTTGGGGCCACCAGACGGCATTTTGCCGCTGCCCCCCGCCTCCCTGCGGCCGCTCCCATTTTCCCGGGGGTCCGGCCCGCCGCTTCCCCGAAGGCACGCCATGACCGCTTCTCCCGCCCCCGCGTCGGGCGTCGCCGGGCCGCTTGACCCGGCGCTCGTCCGCTCGATCCTGTTCGGCGTGCTTCTGGCGATGTTCCTGTCGGCCCTCGACCAGACCATCGTTGCCACCGCGCTGCCCACCATCGGCGCCGATCTGGGCGACGCCTTTCTCCTGCCCTGGGTGGTCACGGCCTATCTGCTCACCTC
>JBBSSF010000630.1:0-2343 GCA_038242345.1 Hyphomicrobiales bacterium | reverse complement strand
CCGACCAGCCCTTCCCGCTCGGCGAACAGGATGTCGGTGCGCTGGTGCGCACCGCGCCGAAGCTCTCGACGGCCGAGAAGGACGCGATCCTCTTCGGAAACGCCCCCCGCTTCTTCGACCTCTCCCGCCAGCCTGCTCCCGAAAGCCACGAGGTACTGTGATGACACGCGCGCTCAGACTGATGACCGGCCTCCTGACCCTGGCCACCGCCACCCTGCCGGCCTGGGCAGAGGAGCCGCTGAAGATCGGCTTCATCACCACACTTTCCACCACCGCCGGCTATCTGGGCGAGGACGTGCGCGACGGCTTCCTGCTTGCCGTCAAGGAACAGGATGGCAAGCTCGGCGGCGTGCCGGTGGAAGTCGTCGTCGAGGATGACGGCCTGAAGCCGGCCAATTCGCGCCAGATTGCCGAGAAGATGCTCCAGCGCGAGAACATCAAGCTCTTCACCGGCCTGATCTTCTCCAACACCGTGCTGTCGGCGGTGCCGGCCATTCTGGAGAGCGACGGCATCTATGTCGGCTCCAATGGTGCGCCGTCGAAGCTGGCGGGCGAAGGCTGCAACAAATATTATTTCCAGACGGCCTGGCAGAACGACGCCCTGCACGAGGCGACCGGCGAGCTCGCCACCAAGCTCGGCTATCAGAAGGCCGTGGTGCTGGCCGCCAATTATCCGGCCGGCAAGGACGCCATCGCCGGCTTCAAGCGCTTCTTCAAGGGCGATGTCGTCGAGGAGATCTACACCCGTCTCGACCAGACCGACTTCTCGGCGGAAATGGCCAAGATCCGCTCCCTGAAGCCCGACGTGGTGTTCCAGGCCCATTCCGGCGGTCAGGGCATCGCCTTCCTGAAGCAGTATGCCCAGGCCGGCCTCAAGGACGAGATCCCGATGGTGCTGTCCGAGCCGTCCCTGGAGCAGCGCTCGGCGGCGGCGGCCGGCGCGGCGGCAGTCGGCCTCAAGGCCTCCACCCACTGGAACACCGATTTCGACAACCCGACCAACAAGGCCTTCGTGAAGGCCTTCACCGACACCTATGGCCGCGCGCCCTCCACCTATGCCAGCCAGGGCTATGATTCCGCCCTGCTGATCGGAGCGGCCATCGAGAAGAGCGGCGAGAAGTCGGGCGCCGATTTCGACCGTGACGCCTTCCGCGCCGGCCTGCTGGAGGCAAATGTTCCCCTCACCCGCGGCGCCTTCGCCTTCGGCCCGAACCAGCACCCGATCGAGGACTGGTATCAGGTGGAAGCCGAGGCCGGTCCGGACGGTCAGGTCACCCTGAAGACCGTCGGCGAGATCTTCGCCAATCGCGGCGACTCCTATTCGGCCGAGTGCAAGCTCTGATACCAGGCGCCCGAAGTGCTGAGCGCACCGTGCGCCTGAAGAGCAGCGGATTTCTCATATGCTCCAACAGCATGAGAAATCCGCATCGGGATACCAGAGAGTCCTTTTCAAGGACCTTTGGTATGATCCGCCCGTCCGGGCGGTGAACCGCCCGGCCCTTTCCCTGCGTCATGTCCCTCCACCGCCCGACCGGGAGGAGCCTTCTTGCAACTCTTCATCGAACAGTCGCTGAATGCCATCCAGATGAGCTTCACGCTCTTCCTGCTGGCGACCGGCATGACGCTGATCTTCGGAATCATGGGCCTCATCAATCTGGCCCATGGCTCTCTCTACATGATCGGTGCCTTCGTCGGCACCACGGTGGCGCTGAAATCCGGGTCGTTCCTGTTCGGCGTCCTCGGCGGCATCCTCGGCGGCGCGGCCGCCGGGGTGCTGCTGGAACTCGGCATCTTCCGCCGCCTCTATGCCCGCGATCACCTGCATCAGGTGCTCGCCACCTTCGGCATCATCCTGTTTGCCAACGAGGCGGCCACGCTGGTCTGGGGGCGCGCGCCGCTTCTGGTCGAGGTGCCGGACTGGCTGAACGGCTCGGTCCGGCTGATGGACGGCCTCATTTATCCGGTCTACCGGCTCGCGGTGATGGCCGTTGGAGCCGTGGTGGCGGTAGGCCTCCACCTCCTGATCGTCCACACCCGGCTCGGCATGCTGATCCGCGCCGGGGCCTCGGACCGGGGCATGGTCGCCGCCCTCGGCGTCAATGTCTCGCTGCTCTACACCGCCGTGTTCGCGCTGGGCGCAGCCTTGGCCGGACTGGCGGGCGCGCTGGTTGGTGCGGTCCAGTCGGTGCAGGTCGGCATGGGCGAGCCGGTGCTGATCCTTGCCTTCGTGGTGATCGTAATCGGCGGCATAGGCTCAATCGGCGGGGCGCTGGCGGGGGCGTTGCTGGTCGGCATGACCGACGCGCTGGGCCGCGCGCTGCTGCCGGGCGCGCTGGCGACGAT
>JBBSSF010000629.1:0-2344 GCA_038242345.1 Hyphomicrobiales bacterium | reverse complement strand
GCCAGGTCTCCGGCGAGACAATCGCCCATGAAGTGTGGTCCGGCGACGGCCTGCGCTCGCGGCTGGAAAAGCCGTCGATCAAGTTCGTGTTCGCGAAAGAGGGCGGCGTCGCCTGGATGGACAACATGGCCGTCCCCAAGAACGCCCCCAATGCCGAGAATGCCAAGAAGTTCCTGGAGTTCTACATGAAGCCGGAAAATGCCGCGCTTCAGTCCAACTTCTCGGGCTATCCGAACGCCGTCGTCGGCTCGGAGAAGTTCGTCGACAAGACGCTGGCCGAGGCGCCGGAATTCTCCACGCCCGAAGGCTACAAGTATGTCTTCGCGCCGACCTGCTCGCCGGAAGCCATCCGCTTCTATGACCGGATCTGGACCAAGCTGCGCACCTGATACCCTGCTTCGGGGACTTCCGTCCCCAAACCCCTGACCGGGAGACGTTCTGTCAGGGACACCAGATGCGTGCCGCATCGGATCCCTGACGACTGCGGAAGTCCCCTATGCCCTGATGGCATGGGACTTCCGCAGCAGACTATCACACGGGCCTGAAACGGCCCGTGTGATAGCTGCCTCCCGGCCCCTCCCGTTCTTTCTGCAGAAAAAGGGGGGAGGTCCGGAGGCCCCCGGGTCTCCGGGCGGGTGCGGGCAGCAGCCCGCCAATCCCTCGAAGGACCATGATGCGCACCGTCTTTTCCCCCGATCACCGTCTCCATGTGAGCCCGGGCGAGTTCACCTTCGGCACCTTCGTGCCGGCCTTCGAGAAGCCGGAGCGGGCCGATCTGGTGCATGCCCGGGTGCTGGCAACGAAGCTCGGGCCCGTCGAGCCGCCGAAGCCGCAGCCGCGCAACGCGCTGCTGGCCGCCCATGATCCCGGCCTTGTCGATTTTCTGGAGCACGCCCACCCGCGCTGGCTGGAGATCGGCCGCACCGGCGCTGCCTATCCGTCGTCCTTTTTCACCCGCGGCATGCGCACGGAACGGGTGCCGACGGGCATCGAGGCCCAGCTGACCTTCTATTGCTTCGACGGCGCGACGCCGATCACCGCCACCACCTGGGCGGCGGTGAAGAGCTCGGCCGAGACGGCGCTGACGGCGGCGGATCTGGTCTCGGGCGGCGAAAAGGCGGCCTTCGCCCTCTGCCGGCCGCCGGGCCATCATGCCGGCCACGATCATTTTGGCGGCTACTGCTTCCTGAACAATGCCGCCATCGCCGTGCGCCGCTTCACCGAAAAGGGCGCCAAGCGCGTCGCCGTGCTCGACATCGACTATCACCACGGCAACGGCACCCAGAACATCTTCTACCGGGATGCCGACGTGTTCGTCGTCAACATCCACGGCGATCCGAACCAGGAATATCCCTATCTGCTCGGCTTTGCCGACGAGCGTGGCGCAGGGGCCGGCGAGGGCTTCAACCTCAATCTGCCGCTGCCCTGGGGCACCGAAGTGCCGATCTGGATGGGGGCGCTGGAAGCCGGGCTGGCGGCAATCGCCGATTATGCGCCGGATGCCGTCGTCGTCTCGCTCGGCGTCGACACCTTCATCGAGGATCCGATCTCCCAGTTCCGCCTGACCAGCAGCGACTATCTGACGGTCGGCGCCCGCATCGCCAGGCTCGGCCTGCCGACCCTGTTCGTCATGGAAGGCGGCTATGCGGTGGAGGAAGTCGGCATCAATGCCGTGAACGTGCTTCTGGGCTTCGAGGGGGCGTGAGCCCCCTCCCCGTCGGGCGCGTCAGACCGATCCGCCCGAGCGGCCGAGCACCAGCTCGATCAGCCGTTCCGAAGTCGCCCGGTCGCCGTCGCGCACCTCGATGGTCACATAATCCGGCTGGCCGGAGAGGATGAGGAAGGACGACAGCGAGCAGTCGCCGGGCGGCGTGATGGTCTCGATCAGCACCGTCGCCCCGGCGGCGGTGAAGCGGGCGACCTTGCCGGCGACCCGCTCGCGCTCGGCAGCGCCGACACCCGCCGGCACGATCAGGAAGGTGTCGGGATCGGCCAGCCGGTCGCCACGCGCCGGCGGCGTCGCCGGGAAGATCGCCGTCATGCCCTTCGGCGCCGGACGCGATGACAGCGGCGGCCCGGGCTTGTTGGAATGGAGACCGATGATCGGCTGGCGCGGCATCCGCGCGCCGAGAACGGCCTCGCTATAGGCAACCGACGGCCGGCGCCCGCCCGGACAGACCGCGCCGGTGCGGCGATCGCCGAAGATGCGGTTGGGGTCGACCCGGGCGCCGCTGGCCGTCACCAGATCGCGCGGGCCCCGGGCGCGCACGGCCACCAGCCGGCCGCCATGGCGCCCGAGGGCCGCAACGCCGGCGGCCAGCGCCGCGCTCTCGTCATCATGGGG
>JBBSSF010000628.1:0-2345 GCA_038242345.1 Hyphomicrobiales bacterium | reverse complement strand
CGTGCTCTGGAGGCAGCGGCGGCAAACCATGAACCGTGAGCATCATCACTTCAGATTGATCCATGTAGGCAAGCTCGCCCGAAGCGCCAGCGGCGGCCTCGGTCATCTGCAGGGCGACGGTGCGGGCCGGCTGCTGCTGAAGCGGCGGCTGGACCTGCTGCTGCACGGGCGCCGCGCTGCGCGTGCCGCCCTGCCCGGTCTGGGGCTGCGTCTGGGGCTGCCCCGGCGCGCTGCCGGAGGGCATCGCCGGCGCAGCCGGCCGCGACGCCGGCGTCCCGTAAGGGCTGGCGGCTGGCGCCGCCGTGCGGGGCTGGGTCTGGAAGGGCTGGCCGGCCGGTGCCGACGGCAGGGTCTGTGGCAGCGCCCGCGCGGGCGGAGCGGCCGACGGGCCATCCATCTGGAAGGGCGCCGGCTGGCTGGCGGCCGGACGCACCGGACCGATGACACCCGGCAGGGCGAGCCCCAGCATGAGCACGAGACGGCAGGCGGGTCGCACGCGCATCAGGCCCCACCCACCTGCACCGCCCGGGCGGCCGCGATCTTGCGCCTGGTCTCCCGCGACTTCCACAGATAGAGGAGACCGCGGCCGGCCTGCTGGAAGGCCCACTGGAGATAGATCAGCGTGCCATGCACCACGCCGACGGACTGGGCCCGGCGACCGCGCTGGAAGGCATACCACTTGTCGGCATCGGCGAAGATCAGGTCGGCGAGCAGCCGATAATGCAGCGGATCGGTGATGTTGGCCTCGCAGCCGAGGATCGGCCCGTCCTTGTCGACACCGCGGGTGCGCAGGATCACCGGCAGGGTGTCCATGCCGAAATCGCTGTTGGGCTGCCAGCGCAGGGAGAATTCCGCCCCCGGCCAGACATCCGGCGGCAGCTCCTCGGCGCTCCGGAGCCGCACGCCGCCGATGGAGGCATCCTCGATCGACACCATGATGGTGCCATGCTCGGTGATGAGCTCGGCATTGCGGTTGACCCGCACGCGCTGCATGCGCCGCCGGTTCTGCCGCTCCGAGACCACACCCAGCGCCGCCCCCGCCATGATGAGGTTGAAGGCGTTCCACCCGCCGACGACCAGTGTCAGGTCGGCATTCTGCGGATCGGCGATCAGCCGGTAGACCATGGCCACCATGCCGAGCAGAAACACGAAGTAGATGATGTAGAAGGGCCGGCCGATGGAAGAGATCTGGGCATAGTCCAGAGTTTCGCCCTTGGCCGTCACCGCGAAGGTCGGCTTCTTCGGATTGAGCATCACCGACACGATGGCCCGCCCCAAGAATACCGCCTGTATGTACTCATAGAGTTCCGACATCCATGGCCAGCGCACCTGCGAGAACAGGTAGCTCTGCATCAGCAGGTTGACGACCATGTAGGTGGACGAATAGGCCGCGAACTCGGAGCCGGACGCCACGAAGATCTGCAGGTTGAAGAACAGATAGAGCAGCGGCGAGGCGAAGAAGGCCAGTCGCGCGAAGGAGAACATCCAGAAGGTGGTGCTGGCGACATAGCACATCCGCTGCGCAAACGAGAGGCCCCGCTTGAACATCGGATTCTTGAAGATCAGGATCTGCGTCATGCCCTGCGCCCAGCGCGACCGCTGGACGATGAAGGACGCGAAGGTGTCGGGCTGGAGACCGGCGATCAGCGGCCGGTCGACATAGACGCTGTTCCATCCGCGCGAATGCAGGTCGAGCGCAGTCTCGGCGTCCTCGGTGATGGTGATGCCGGAGAAGCCGCCGCCCGTCTCGTTCAGCGCCGCGCGCCGGATCACCGCCGCCGAGCCGCAGAAGAAGGAGGCATTCCACTTGTCGAGCCCCTTCTGCACCATGCCGTAGAACTGCTCGTTCTCGGACGGCATGCGCGAGAAGGTGTCGAAGTTGCGCTCCAGCGGATCCGGATTGATGAAGAAGTGCGGAGTCTGGACCAGGAACAGCTTGGGATCGTCGTGGAAGAAGCCGACGGTCGACTTCAGGAAGTTGCGGGTGGGCGAGTGGTCGGCGTCGAACACCACGACCAGATCGCCGGAGGTGACGGCCAGACCGTTGTTGAGGTTGCCGGCCTTGGCATGCTGGTTGCGGGCGCGGGTCAGATAGTGGACGCCGAGCCCCTCGCACAGGGCGGAGAACTCCGCCCGCCGCTCGCGCGCCGCGATCGCCGTGGACGGATTCGAATCATTGCACTTCTGGTCCGTGCCGCCGTCATCGAGCAGATAGACGTTCAGCTTCTCCGGCGGATAGTCCATGGCCTTGGCCGCGGCCAGCGTCGTGGCGACGAGGGGGAGTTCCTCGTTGTAGGACGGCACGAACACGTCGACGGTCTGCAGGTCCTTGTCGGGATAGATCG
>JBBSSF010000627.1:0-2345 GCA_038242345.1 Hyphomicrobiales bacterium | reverse complement strand
CGGCCTGGTCAGCCCCTGCTCCAGCAGCCACTTCGGCCCGACGAAGCCGCCGGCTTCCTCGTCATAGGTCAGGTGCAGCTCAAGGGTGCCATCCAGCGCCAGCCCCTTTTCCACCGCCGCATCCAGCGCCAGCAGCGCGAAGGCATAGGTGGCAAAGTCCGACTTCGACACGGCGACACCACGGCCATAGATGGCGCCGTTGCGCTCTTCGGCACCATAGGGGTCGGTGGTCCAGCCCTCGCCCGGGGGCACCACGTCGCCATGGGCGTTCAGCGCGATCACCGGCCCCTTGCCCGCGCCATAGGTGCGGCGCACGATCAGGTTGGTGACGCTCTTCATGCCGAACTGGCGCACGAAGGGCTCCGGCACCGGATGGCGCTCGACGGTGAAGCCGAGGGCCTCCAGGGCGGTCGCGGCCGCCTCGCCATGGGGGGCGCAGTCGCCCGGCGGGTTGTCGCTGGGCACGCGCACGAGCCCCTTCAGGAACTCCACCTCTTCGGCGAAGCGCGCGGCGATCAGGTCCTTCATGACCGGTTCCTCTCCTCGTCGCCGAGCTTTTCGATCACCCGGATCAGCGCCTCGATGGCGAGACCCATGTCGGCGACGGTCGCATGCTCGGCCGGATTATGGCTGATGCCGCCCGCACAGCGGACGAAGATCATGCCGACTTCAGTAAGATGGGCCACCGCCTGGCCATCATGGCCAGCCCCCGATGGCAGTTTCAGCACGGGGAAGCCCAGCTCGGCGATGGTGCGGGCGATCGCGTTCTGGAGATGCGGCGCGCACGGCGTCACCGGCACCTCGTGGAAGGGCTCGATGGCGATCGTGACGCCGCGCCGGGCGGCAATCTCGCGCGCCGCCTTGCGGATCTCAGCCAGCGCCTTCCAGCGCGACGAGTCCGTGCCCGAGCGCAGGTCCAGCGTGGCGTTCACCCGGTCCGGGATCACGTTGATGGCGCCGGGCAGCACCTCCACCCGGCCGATGGTGCCGACCAGACCATTCTCGGCATCCGCCTTGGCCACGCTCTCGATGACGAGGGCGAGCTCGGCAATGGCCGAGAAGGCATCATGGCGCAGCCGCATGGGCACGGTGCCGGCGTGGCCGGCCTCGCCGGAGATGCGGATGTTGGCCCGCGTCACCGAGGCAATCGCGGTGACGACGCCCAGCGGCAGGCCCTCATATTCGAGCACCGGCCCCTGTTCGATGTGCACTTCCAGATAGGCCATGACCTTGTCCGGGTCATAGGCGGCCAGCGCAATCTTCTCGGGGTCGTTGCCGAAGGCGCGGATGGCATCGGCGAGCGTGACGCCCTGCTTGTCGGCCTTCTCCAGCGCTTCGGGGTCGAAGCGGCCGGCGATCGCCTGGGAAGAGGTCAGCGCGCCGGGAAAGCGCACGCCCTCCTCGTCGCCGAAGCCCAGCACCTCGATGGCGAAGGGCAGCTTCAGCTTGCGGCGGCGGATCTCGTCCACGGCGATGAGACCGGCGATCACGCCGAAGCAGCCATCATAGGCGCCGGCATTGATGACGGTGTCGATATGGGAGCCGATCAGCAGGCGCTTGTCGGCCGGCGTCACCCCCGGCGGGCAATAGAGGCCGCGGATGGTGCCGAGCGCATCCTCGCTGGTGGTCATGCCCGCCTGCCGCATCCAGGCGCCCACCTTCTCGATGGCCTGGCGATGCTCGGGGGTCAGGAACAGGCGGGTGATCTCGCCCGGCACGGCGGTGGAACTGGCGAGATCGCGCAGGAGGCGCTCCGCCCGGTCACCGAGGGGGCGGGTCCAATGTGCCATCATGGCAGCACACGATCCTCAAGACGGAAACGGAAGATGCGGGTGATCTGGACGAGCGCGTTGGCGAATTCCGCCTCCGGCTCATTGTCCACCCGCTCGGCGAAGGAGGCGAGGATGATGTCCTTGGTCGCCCCCTTCACCGCAAGGATGAAGGGAAAGCGGAATCTTTCCCGGTAGCGGTGGTTCAGCTCGGTGAAGCGGGCGAACTCCTCGGCGTCCAGCCGGTCGAGGCCGGCGCCGGCCTGCTCCTTCTTCGAATCCTCGGCGATCGCCCCGGCCTGGGCGGCCTTGCCGGCGAGATCCGGATGGGCCCGCACCAGGGCAAGCTGGTCCGAGCGGGAGGCGTTGGCGAGCGCGGCGGCAAAGGCGCCGATCAGCGCCTCCCGGTCGGCAAAGGGCCGGGCCGCAGCCGCAAGTTCGGCCACCCAGGGCGTGTGCTCGGCGACATCTCCGAACAGCGCCACGAAGGTGCCGGCATCAAGGGCATTCACCGCGTCGACGGCGATGGGAAAGGCGGGAAGCGCGGAGGGTGGCGTCATGGGTCGGGATCATCCG
>JBBSSF010000626.1:0-2349 GCA_038242345.1 Hyphomicrobiales bacterium | reverse complement strand
TGCGGGCGGGCGCTGCGTCAAGGGGTGACGTCCGCCTTATTCCCTCCGCCTGCACCGCGCAGGATGCGGACCGGCAGGGCGGGCACACCGGCGCCGCCAGCCGCCGGCCCGGAGCCGCGGACCCACCCTGCCCCGGCCCCGCGACCAGGGGGAGCCGCAAGGCTCGTGTCGCGGCCGGAAGGCCGGGAACCGGAAGAGGATGCCGCGTGTTTGCCTCCTCGGGCACCCGCCGCCTCCCGCAAAGGACGACCGGAGACCGGCCGGAAGGCCCGCCTCCGCCCGACACTGCATCAGGGGACAAATGCATGATGATGATTCGCAAGGCGGGCGCGCTTGCGCTCGCGCTTCTCGCAGGCTCGATGAGCTTCGCGCCGACCCTGGCCAGCGCCCAGCCCCGGCCGGGCTGGGGCGCTCCGCCGCCCCCGCCTCCCGGCCCCGGCGGCGTGATCGTGCGCCGGCCGCCGCCGCCGCTGCGCCATGAGCCGGTGCCGCGGGTGGCGCGTCCGGGCCATGTGTGGGCACCGGGCTACTGGTCGTGGCGCCGGGGCAACTGGGTGTGGATCCCGGGCTCGTGGCGTCCGGCGCGCTCCGGCTGCCGCTGGACCCCGGATCGCTGGGTGGCGGCGCCGGGCGGCTGGCGCCTCGGTCCGGGCGGCTGGGTCTGCACCGGCCGCTGGTGAACCGCGGTCCCGCCGGACATCCTCCCGTCCGGCGGGATGCGCAGCGCGCGGGGGGGATCAGCCCTTCGTGCGCCTTGTCTGATGCGCGGCCGGACCCTTTTCGGGGCTCCGGCCGTCTGCCCGTCACGGGATCGATTTGCGATCGCCGCGCTCCGGAATGCCCGCAGCCTTATCGCGACCACAATTGAGGTTCAGGATCAGACCATCGATCTTGTGACTGCAAATTGTTTTCGCGCCCCAAGCGCAACGGACGATCTTCTCTTTCAAAATCGATGTCGCCTGAAGGACCTGCCTCCGCGCAGGGCCGACAGATTCCCTATGACCGATTGAAAGGAAATCGTCATGACCATCGGCACCGTGAAGTTCTTCAACACCACCAAGGGCTATGGCTTCATCCAGCCCGACAATGGCGGCACGGACGTGTTCGTCCACATCTCCGCCGTCGAGCGCGCCGGCCTCGGCACCCTGATGGAAGGCCAGAAGGTCTCCTTCGAGGTCGTGCAGGACCGCCGCAGCGGCAAGAGCGCGGCCGACAACCTGCGCGCCGCCTGAGGCCCTTCCCGGAAGCTGTCCGCCACCGGCGCCCGATGCGCTGACGCAGCGGACGCCTTCCGCAGCCTGAGAGAATGCGTTTCGGCTCCCTGATCCCGGATGAACGGACAGGGACCCTTGAGACGCCGCGGAAAGGCCGGGTTCGCCCGGCCTTTTTTGTGTCTGCCGTCCGGAGATCCCCCCGGAGGCGCCGGTCGATCGCGGCACCTCCGGGCAGCAGATCCTCCCCGCCGGCCCTTTCCCCGGCGGGAAGCCGTCAGACTCCGGCGCTCCCCATACCAGGCACACAAAGTGCTGACCGCACCCACGCGCCTGAAGAGCAGCGGATTTCTCATCTGCTCCAAGAGCATGAGAAATCCGCATCGAAATGCCAAAGGATCTTCTTCAAGGACCTTTGCTATCATACCAGGCGCACGAAGTGCTGACCGCACCTTAGCGCCTGAAGATCAGCAGATTTCCCATATGCCCCAGTGGCATGGGAAATCTGCATCGGAATACCAAAGAGTCCTTTTCAAGGATCTTTGGTATCAGAACCCCAGCGCGCAGCCATCCTTGCGCGGATCCGAACCGCCGACGAGCACGCCGCGCGGGTCGATGCGGATGGCCTGTCCGCCGCCCATGGGGGCCGCGGCCCGCTCGATGACATGGCCCAGGGCGGCGAGCTGCGCGGCCATCGCCTCGGGCACCGTCGTTTCCAGCTGCAGGCCGGCGCCATAGCCGAAGCTGCGCGGCACGCCGAGGGCCTCTTGCGGATCCAGGCCGAGATCCAGAAGATTCATCAGGAAATGGGCCTGCCCCATGGCCTGATAGTGGCCGCCCATGACGCCGAAGCCCATGGTCGGCGTACCATTTTCCCGCATCAGGCCGGGAATGATGGTGTGCATCGGCCGCTTGCCCGGCGCGACGCTGTTCGGATGCCCGGGCTCACCTGAGAAGCTGGCACCGCGATTGTGGAACAGCACGCCGGAGCCGGCGTCATACCGGGCGCTGCCATAATCGGTGAAAATCGAATTGATGAAGGAGACCACCGTCCGGTCGCGGTCGACCACGGTCAGATAGACCGTGTCCTTGTGCGGATTGACGAACGGCCGTGGCGCCGGCTGGGCGCGGCTGCGGT
>JBBSSF010000625.1:0-2362 GCA_038242345.1 Hyphomicrobiales bacterium | reverse complement strand
CTGATCCGGCCCTTTCGGCGCCCGCGGAGACCGGAACATGAAAACGGGCGGGGCCCCGATGCCCCGCCCGTTTCCGTGCACCCCACAGGCGTGCGCCGGCCCGCTCCGGGGCGCATACCAGAGATCCTTGAAAAGGACTCTTTGGTATCCCGGTGCAGATTTTCCATGCCATTGGGGCATATGGAAAATCTGCTGATCGTCAGGCGCGCCGCGCGTCGGCACGAATCATCTCCGCCGCCTTCTCGGCGATCATGATGGTGGGCGTGTTGGTGTTGCCGGAGGTGATCGTCGGCATCACCGAGGCGTCCACCACCCGCAGCCCGTCGAGACCGATCAGCCGCAGCCGCGCATCCACCACCGCCATCGGATCGCTCGCCAGCCCCATCTTCGCCGTGCCGACCGGATGGAAGATGGTGGTGCCGATGTCGCCGGCGGCCTTTGCCAGGGCGTCCGGATCGTCGCCCACCGACGGCCCCGGCAGATATTCCTCCGGCCGGCAGAAGGCCAGTGCCGGCTGCTTCATCAGCCGCCGGGTGACGCGGATGCAGTCGGCCGCCACCTCGCGGTCGCTGTCCGTCGAGAGATAGTTCGGCGCGATCACCGGCTTTGCCGCCGGATCGGCCGAGCGCAGCCGCACCTCGCCGCGGGAGTCCGGACGCAGGTTGCAGGCGCTGACCGTGATCGCCGGGAAATCATGCAGCGGATCGCCGAATTTCGGCAGCGACAGCGGCTGCACGTGGAATTCGATGTCGGCCCGCTCCCGGTCCGGCCGGGATTTCGTGAAGATGCCGAGCTGGGACGGCGCCATGGTCAGCGGGCCCGAGCGGAACAGCGCATAGTCCAGCCCCATCCGCGCCTTGCCGAGGAGGCTGTTGGCCATGCGGTTGAGGGTGGGCGTGCCCGAGACCCTGTAGATCGTGCGCAGCTGCAGATGGTCCTGGAGATTGCGGCCGACGCCGGGCTTTTCCAGCACCGGCGCGATGCCATGCTCGGCCAGCCGCGCGCCCGGGCCGATGCCGGAAAGCTGGAGGATCTGCACCGAGCCGATGGCGCCGGCGGACAGAATCACCTCGCCCCGGGTGCGGGCGACCTTCGGGACGCCGCCCTGCCGGTAGCGCACGCCGGTGGCGCGGCCATTCTCGATCACCAGCCCCTCCACCAGCGCCTCGGTGACCAGCGCCAGATTGGGCCGGGAGAGAGCGGGCTTCAGGAAGCCGCGCGCCGCCGACCAGCGCACGCCATTCTTCTGGTTGACGTGAAAATAGCCGGTGCCCTCGTTGTCGCCGGTGTTGAAGTCGTCGGAGGGGGGCACCCCCATCTCGATGGCCGCCGCCCGCACGGCATCCAGCACCGGCCAGGAGACCCGCATCTTCTCCACCCGCAGCCCGCCGCCGGCGCCATGATGCTCGGTCTCGCCGAGAAAATGATCGTCGAGGCGGCGGAACAGCGGCGCCACATCATCCCAGCCCCAGCCGGTCAGGCCGAGCTGGCGCCAGTGGTCATAATCCGCCGCCTGCCCGCGCATGGAGATCATGCCGTTGATGGCCGAGCAGCCACCGATCACCTTGCCGCGGGGATATTTCAGCGCCCGGCCATTGAGGCCGGCCTCGCGCTCGGTCTCGAACATCCAGTCGGCGCGCGGATTGCCGATGGCGAAGAGATAGCCAACGGGAATGTGGAACCAGATCCAGTTGTCCCGGGTGCCGCCTTCCAACACCAGCACCCGCCGGGTCGGGTCGGCCGAAAGCCGGTTGGCCAGCACGCAGCCCGCCGAGCCGGCGCCCACGACGATATAGTCCCATGTGCCGTCCATGTGCGTTCTCCCCCGGGCGATCCGTGGCTCTGGCCGCCGCGCCTGCTTTTTTCCAGGTTCTACCCATGGCACCGACGCATGAAAACGCCGCCGCGGACAAGGAACCCTTGCAAAAATGCCGGATGCTGCCGACCGGGATGATCTGCGCATTTTCCTCTGCGTCGCCCGCCGCTGTTCCTCGGCGAAACCGCCTGCTAATCAGCAGCGAAAGACCGATCTGCCGGGCCCGTGCGCCTGGCATTAGACAAGGACCCGCCCCATGGCCGTGCGCCCCCTCGTGACCTGGCCCGATCCCCGGCTTGGCCAGACCGCCGAACCGGTGCGCGACTTCGGCCCGGAGCTTGCCGCTCTCGTGCAGGATCTTCTCGACAGCCTGCGCGCCGCACCCGGCCTCGGCATCACCGGCCCGCATATCGGCGTGCTCTCCCGGGTCGTGGTGCTGGAACTGACCCCGGGCAGGCCCGAGACCTTCATCAACCCGGTGGTAACAGAGGCCGCCGTCGACCTTGCCCGCCATGACGAGGGCAGCATCTCCATGCCCGGCGTGAT
>JBBSSF010000624.1:0-2365 GCA_038242345.1 Hyphomicrobiales bacterium | reverse complement strand
TCCGGAAGCGCGCCCGGCTGGCGGGCGGAAAGATGGGCGCGCAGCAGGGTGCGCACCCGTTCCACCAGCAGCCGGTCACGGCGATATTGCAGCACCATCAGCCGGAGCGCGTTCTGGAGCATCGCCCGGGTCGCCGTCTCGTCCCGCGTCGGGGCAAGGGCGAGATAATCGGCGCTGAAGGAAAAGCCTGCCTCCGCCGCTCCGAACCGCGCCGTGCCCGGAAACATCGCCCGGTAGGACGCCGCATGTGCCGGCGCGGGAAAAGGAAAGCAGAGGTCGCTGAAGGGGATGCGCGAATCCACCAGCCAGCAGGCAAAGCCGTGCACCGAGCGCAGCACGGAGACCAGACAGAATTCCCGCGCCGCGCCCAGATCCGTCCGCTCCTCGATGGCAATGCGCGCACGTCCGCCCCGCACCGTGACGACAAGGCGGATGTCGTCGGTCATCAGGCCGTAGCAGCGGCACCAGCGCTTCAGCGCGCTGCCGAGATCCGGCGCCGTCACCGCCGCCCGGCACAGCATCCCCAGGCTGCCCCAGCGCAGCGGCCGGGAGAACCAGCCGAGCGCCTCGTCGTCCAGTTCGCGCATGGCGTGGAAGGAGAGGGCCTCGAACTGTTCCGCCGTCACCCGGGCCGCCGGATCTGCCACCGCCTGCGGCGCAATCCGTGCCACCTTGAGGGCGGCCGCGACAGACCGCCCGCGACGCTCATAAGCCCTTGAAATCTCGTTGACGAAGGCCATGGGCGTGACGGCCTTCGCTCTGCTGCCCTCGCCTGTCGGCATGCTCCGGATCTCCCATCGGCTGGCAGGATCTGCAACCATTGTGGCACCACAGCCGAAAGGCAACTCCCTACTGTCGCCTTCAACAGGCCGGCCCGTTCCGGCCGATCAAGAACAGATGGATGGGGAGTGAGGCGATGGCTTTTTCCGGGCTGGGGCTGGATTTTGACCTCGGAGAGGACGTCGAGGCGCTGCGCGAGGCGGTGAAGAGCTTCGCCGACCGGGAAATCGCGCCGATCGCGGCGGCTGTCGACCGCGACAACCAGTTTCCCGCGCATCTCTGGAAGAAACTCGGCGATCTCGGCGTGCATGGCCTGACGGTCGGCGAGGAGTATGGCGGCACCAATCTCGGTTATCTCGCCCACATCGTGGCGATGGAGGAGATTTCCCGCGCCTCCGGCTCCATCGGTCTCTCCTATGGCGCCCACTCCAATCTCTGCATCAACCAGATCAAGCGCAGCGGCACCGAAGCGCAGAAGCAGAAATACCTGCCGACGCTGATCTCCGGCGAGCACGTCGGCGCGCTTGCCATGAGCGAGCCGGGCGCAGGCTCGGATGTCGTCAGCCTGAAGCTGAAGGCCGAGAAGAAGGGCGACCGCTTCATCCTCAACGGCTCGAAGATGTGGATCACCAATGGCGGCGATGCCGACACCCTGGTGATCTACGCCCAGACCGAGCCGGGCTCGGGTGCCCGGGGCCTGACGGCCTTCATCGTCGAGAAGGGCTTTGCCGGCTTTTCGGCCGGCGCCAAGCTCGACAAGTTCGGCATGCGCGGCTCCAACACCTTCCCGCTGTTCTTCGACAATGTCGAAGTGCCGGAGGAGAACGTGCTCGGCGGCGTCGGCAAGGGCGTGCGGGTGCTGATGTCCGGCCTCGACTACGAGCGCACCGTGCTGTCCGGCGGCCCGCTCGGTCTGATGGCCGCCGCCATGGATGCGGTGGTGCCCTATATCCATGATCGCAAGCAGTTCGGCCAGTCGATCGGCGAATTCCAGCTGATGCAGGGCAAGATTGCCGACATCTACACCACCTGGCAGGCAACGCGGGCCTATGTCTATGCCGTCGGCAAGGCGTGCGACCGGGATGCCCATTCCCGTCTGCTGCGCAAGGATGCGGCCGGCGTGATCCTCTATGCGGCGGAAAAGGCGACGTGGATTGCCGGCGAGGCGATCCAGACGCTCGGCGGCGTCGGCTACACCCGGGATTTCCCCGTGGAACGGCTGTGGCGCGACGCCAAGCTCTACGAGATCGGCGCCGGCACCTCGGAAATCCGCCGCATGCTGATCGGCCGCGAGCTGTTCTCCGAGACCGGCGAGGGGCGCTGAAATGGCCGTACTCGCAAGCTCCGTCAGCCCGCGCAGCGCCGAATTTCAGGCCAACGCCGCGGCCATGGAGGCGCTGGTGGCCGATCTGCGCCAGCGCCTCGCCGAAGTCGCCGAGGGCGGCGGCGCTGTTGCCCGGGCGAAGCACGTGGCGCGCGGCAAGCTGATGCCGCGCGACCGGATGGAGATGCTGCTCGATCCCGGCACGCCCTTCCTGGAAATCGCGCCGCTCGCCGCCTTCAATGTCTACAAGGAGAAGGACGG
>JBBSSF010000623.1:0-2373 GCA_038242345.1 Hyphomicrobiales bacterium | reverse complement strand
GTGCCCGTCATAGACTTCCTCGCGCTCCGGATGCCGGTGCCGCAGGGCATATTCGGCCTCCAGAGACGGATCGATAGGGCTTTGCAGCATTGGCAGGATACTTTCATGCCAGGTCCGTTCGATGCTGGCGCAGGACGGCCCTGAAGAGCTGCGGATTTTCCGTGTGCTCGGGCGAGACGGAAAATCTGCACTGAAGTGGCAAGGAGCGAGGCGGGTCCCCTGCTGTCACAGGCCCAGATAGGCCGCGCGGACGGCCGGGTCATGGGCGAGCACGTCGGCCGCCTCGCTGCGCACGATCCGGCCTTCGGCCAGCACATAGGCGCGGGCGGCGGTGCGCAGCGCCATGTTGGCGTTCTGCTCGGCAAGCAGGATGGACATGCCCTCGGCGTTGAGGCGGCGGATGGTGGCGAAGATCTCCTGCACCACCTTCGGCGCCAGTCCCATGGAAGGCTCGTCGAGGAGCAGGAGCCGCGGCCGGGACATGAGGGCCCGGCCGATGGCCAGCATCTGCTGCTCGCCCCCGGACAGCAGCCCCGCCGCCTGGTTCCGCCGTTCCCACAGACGGGGAAACAGCTCGTACACCAGGACGAGGTCGTCGCCCACCTTGCGGTCGCGGCTCGGCCACAGCCGGCGGAAGGCGCCCATCTCCAGATTTTCCTGCACCGTCAACGGTGCGAAGACCCGTCGGCCCTCCGGCACCAGCGCCACGCCCAGCCCGAGCCGGGCGGAGGTGGAGGCGGTGCCGATCTCGCGTCCGCCGAGCCGGATGGTGCCGGTCTCGGGGCGGATGAGGCCGGCCAGCGTGCGCAGCAGGGTGGACTTGCCCGCGCCATTCGCCCCGATCAGGCATACTGACTGGCCGGCTTCCACCGAAAGGGCGATGTCATGCAGCACCCGGAGCGGCCCGTATCCGGCGCAGATTCCCGTCACCTCAAGCATCGGCCACCTCCTCGCCGAGATAGGCGGACAGCACCTCCGGGTGCCGGCGCACGGTCTCGGCATTGCCTTCGGCGATGCGCCGGCCATTGTTGAGGACGAGGATGTCGTGAGACAGCGACATCACCATCCGCATGTTGTGTTCCACCAGCAGCACGGTCATGCCGTCCGCGTTGAGGGCGCGGATGGTATCGGCCATCCGGTCGGCCTCGGTCTGGGGCAGGCCGGCGGCGGGCTCGTCGAGGAGCAGCAGTCGCGGCTCGGCGGCCAGCGCCCGGGCCAGTTCCAGCACCTTCATCTGTCCGAAGCTCAGGGAGCCCGCCGGCAGATGGGCCCGGCCGGCGAGGCCGAAGCGCTCCAGAAGGACCAGGGCGGCGTCTGTCATCGCCCGTTCCTCGGCCTTCAGGCCGGGGCCGCGCAGCAGCGCGCCGAGAGCCGTCACCCGGCCGCGCATGTGGCGGCCGACCATGACATTCTCCAGCACCGTCATGTCGCGGAAGATCTGGAGATTCTGGAAGGTGCGGCCGAGGCCCAGCCGGGCGCGGGTGCTGGTCGGCAGGGTGTCGAGGCGGGCGCCGTCGAAGTGGATGGTGCCGGCGGTCGGCCGGGTCACCCCGGCGATCATGTTGAAGAGGGTGGACTTGCCGGCCCCGTTCGGGCCGATCACCGCCTTGATCTCGCCGGCGGTGACGGTGAAATCGAGATTGGCGACGGCGGTCACGCCGGCAAACTGGCAGGTGAGGCCGGCGACCTGAAGCAGCGGGGATGTCATGCCGGGCCTCCCTTGCGCAGGCGCCGGGCAAGGGCTGCCGGAATGGCGGCGATGCCGCCGGGAAACACGATCAGCACCACCAGCATGCTGGCGCCGAACAGCATCAGCTCGGCGTCCTCGTAGTCGAGGAGCAGCGGGGGAATGGCGGTCATCACCACCGCGCCGGCGAGCGGCCCCCAGAAGGTGCCGGCGCCGCCGATCGCCACCATCACGATGAGCAGGATGGAGGTGGCGATGCCGAAGGTTTCCGGCGAGGCATACATGTTCACATGGACATAGAGGCTACCGGCGATGCCGGCCGTTGCCGCGCTCAGCACGAACACGAGGAGCTTGGTGCGGAAGGCGTTGATGCCGAGGGCAGCCGCGCCGAGCTCGTTGGTGGCGACCGCCCGCACCGCCCGGCCGATCCGCGAGGCGAGCAGATTGAGGATGCCGAGCATGGTCAGGAGGCTCATGCCCCAGACGAGGGGGAAGACCCGCTCCTCGGTGGCAAGCTCGATGCCGAACAGCGAGAAGGGCATGACGCCGAGAAGGCCGTTCGGTCCGCCGGTCACGTCGACGAGCTGGGTGAAGAGCACCACCAGGATGGCGTTCCAGCCGAGGGTGGCCATGGAGAGATAGTGGCCCTTCAGCCGCAGGGCCGGCAGGCCGATCACCAGGGCGCC
>JBBSSF010000622.1:0-2383 GCA_038242345.1 Hyphomicrobiales bacterium | reverse complement strand
GGGCGGGAGCACCACGAATTGCCCCTGCACTTCTGGATCGTCACCGGCCATCCCCCGGGCGGCTATGACGACAGCCGCAGCATGGCCGACAACCTTGGCCGGTCCATCGGGATCGAACATGGCCTGCACGAAGCCATGGCCGCGGACTGGCCGGGTGTCGCCGTCCGGATCAAGGATCGGTTTGTCACCCTGATGCGGGAGCGCGGCGCGTTGCTGCCGGACGACCCCGACCCGGCAGAGGTGGCCACCGATGCGAATTGGGCGATCGTGGCGGGTCTATTCGCCGACATCCCCGAGACTTTCGCCCGGACGCTGCCCTTCCCAGAACTGGCGGATTATCGGCTGTAAGCGTGCCCGCGCATGACCAACCGGTTTCGCGGGGCGCATCTTCTGTGCCGGAAAGGCAACGGTCGTGAAGACCGGCGGAGGGTATGGGGTTTCTCTCGCGGCGCTGGCTTACCCCCGGGAACCGGCTGGGGGCGCACGCGGAGATTTTTTCTGGGCAAGTGGCGATATTCAAAGGGCATCTTTGAATATGTCGATGGCGTGAATCACAGGGAAAGCCATCGGAACGGTCATTCCGGAACCGACGCGGGAAACCTGCGCGAACAGACCCCGGCGGCCCCGTTCCCGTTCCGGATCGCCTGGACTGGTCCAGGCCTATACCCTGTGCGGCGCTCAGGTTTAACGGGGGACCGCGAAACCGGGAAATCCCCTCAGATATGGCCGCGCGAAAAGCTGATGCCCCCACCGGTCCGTGCCCCCACCGCCCGGAAGAGTGACCCTCCCCCTCCCTCTCGGGGTAATGCCATGGCGGAACCGGGATCTGGCGCGGTGGCTGCCGTCCAATACGGACACCCTCCGGCATGACCAGCGTTTCAGGCTGGAACGCTGCCCGATAGCAGGCGAGCCGTCACCGCCTTCTTCCTTTCTCGGGGGATGCCATTGCCCCGGCCAGCCGCGAGGCCGGTTCGGGGGCGGATGGGTGGCCAAGGGGGATGGGGGGTTCTGTTCTCCGCACCCGGCCCCGGGTACCGTCTGGGGGCTCCGGGACTGATAAACCCGCAGAAAAAAGGTTTTGCCGATGGGCCCGCGAGGGAAGGTATGGGGGAAATCACCGTCCCTTGGGGGCCGGGCTAAATGCCCTCGGGGGAGGTATTTTTCGGCTTAATGCCGGAAATCCCGGGATTATGGGCGGCAGCCATTGCCATTATGGCAACGCCCGGTGTTGTCCAATATGGACACCCTCACGCACCAAACCTGCCTGTCAGTCAGGTTATCACCCAAGCTGGCGGAGACCCGCCTTGGGCTCCCCCATTTCGGGGAGCGCACACATTGCGCCGTCCGGATCCGGACATCCCATGCCCCCCAAATCTGGGGGCACATAGCCGGCCCCGTCTGTAGCAGATGTAGCAGTGTAGCAGCCGGCGCTCGTGCGGCCCCGGGGCTCCGGCAGGGCCCATGTCGCCCCAAATCTGAGGGGCACATCAGGCCGACGAAAATCGCCGGGCTGGTCCACACCCACCAAAAGCGTCGCCTTGCGTCGGGAGCCATCGTTTTGGGGATGGTGGGTGTTTTGGTGGGTGCCGGTGCCTAGTCTTTGAATTTTGCAGAAAAATCAATGACTTGCAAGGCAAGGTGGTGGAGGAGGTAGGACTCGAACCTACGAAGGCGTAAGCCAGCGGATTTACAGTCCGCCCCCTTTGCCGCTCGGGACACTCCTCCGTCCCTGAACCCGTCTCCCTGCGGGTATCCGGCACCAGATCCTCAAGGAGGACCAAGCCGGAGGGAGCGGGGCGAAGCGCTTCAGCCGTTCGGGCCGCGTCGCTTGCGGGGCGGTTTATGGCGATCCCCGTCCCGCCTGTCAACGCCCGCGGCAAAGAAATCCACACCCCCGCCTCTCCCCCCGGGCCCACACCCCTCTCCCCCGACGCCCGGCATCCCCGCGCCCGCTCCCCTCCTGCGCCCGCCCGCAGGCCGGGTTCCGCCGTTCCGGCCCACCCCGGAAACGCCCGCCGCGCCCCCTGTCCCGGGCGACGAAAAAGGAAGAAGGCCGGCCGGAAACTTCCGCGCCCCAAAGCCCCCCCTCCGCCGCCCGACGGAGCCGTTGCCCCGCCGGCTGCCCTATCTGATACCAAAGATCCTTGAAAAGGACTCTTTTGGTATTCCGATGCGGATTTCTCATGCCATTGGCGCATATGAGAAATTCGCTGTCCTTCAGGCGCATGGTGCGGTCAGCACTTCATGCGCCTGGTATGATGGAGGCACCGTCGCATGGTCCGCGTGCCGCACCGGACCGGAACGCCTCCCCACGCCCACGTGCGCAAGGGGACGGACTGGGAACAGGGGCGGCAGCCGCATGGAACAGGAACGACGACAGGGG
>JBBSSF010000621.1:0-2386 GCA_038242345.1 Hyphomicrobiales bacterium | reverse complement strand
GTCTTTCACAAGGGCCGGGATTTCGCGCACGAAAAGCAGATCGCCGATGCCGACTGGGCCCTCGATCTGGTAGAAGTGGAGAGCAGGACGGATCCGGAAGCCTGTCTCGTGCGGATCCGCGCGGCCGAGCCCCGCTCCGCCGTTCGCTGAAAGCCTGTCTGGAAAGTCGGCGGACAGACCCGCTGGGCCGACCCGTCCGGATTTCCAGACCGGCTCCGAGCCCGGGAGTCGAGGCCCGGAACGGTTCTCCTGTCTTCGTTCGTCCGCGTTCCGATCCCCGTTTCCGGGATCCGCGGGCGGCGTTCCGCGTCTCCTCAAAGACGCCGGGCCGCGTCGCGCCCGCGTCCCTACCAGACCCGAGGTGGTTGTTCGCGATGAGCCTGTCCTCCCCCTTCCCCCGCATTCTGGCGATCGCCAACCAGAAGGGCGGCGTCGGCAAGACGACGACGGCGATCAATCTCGGCACCGCACTGGCCGCCATCGGCGAGACCGTGCTCATCATCGATCTCGACCCCCAGGGCAACGCCTCCACCGGTCTCGGCATCGGCCGCTCCGAGCGCACGCTGACCAGCTATGACGTGCTGGTGGGCGAGGCCACGCTGGCCCAGACGGTGATCGCCACCGCCGTGCCGAACCTCTTCATCGCCCCGGCGACGCGGGATCTCACCGGGTTCGATCTGGAGATTGCCGCCGAGCCGGACCGGCTGCACCGGCTGCGCCATGCGCTGGAAGTGGATGATGCCGCGGCCAAGGCCGGCCGCGCGGCGCCGCCGCTGTTCACCTACATCCTGATCGACTGCCCGCCGGCCCTCAATCTCGTCACCCTCAATGCCATGACAGCGGCGCATGCGGTGCTCGTGCCGCTCCAGTGCGAGTTCTTCGCGCTGGAGGGTCTCAGCCAGCTGCTGGAGACGATTTCCCAGGTGAAGGCGGGCGTGAACCCCGGGCTCGCCATCCAGGGCATCGTGCTGACCATGTATGATGCCCGCAACAATCTCTCCACCCAGGTGGTGGATGACGTGCGCGCCACCATGGGCGATACGGTCTACCAGACCGTCATCCCGCGCAATGTGCGGCTCTCCGAGGCGCCGTCCCATGGCAAGCCGGCGCTGCTCTATGATCTGAAGTGCACCGGCAGCCAGGCCTATCTGCGGCTGGCCTCGGAAGTGATCCAGCGCGAGAAGCAGATCGTGGCGTCGGCGGCCTGAGGCCGGCTGCGCCCCGTCTTCTCCCTCTTCAGCAGGAATGGTTCGACATGATCGATGACGGACGCAAGCGGCTCGGCCGGGGTCTCGCCGCGCTCCTCGGCGAAATCAACGCCCCGCCCGCCGCTGCGCCGGCTGCTGCCCGGCCCCTGCCGCCGCCACCGCCGCGGCACCGCTTGCGGCCGGCGACACCCCGGACGCGGCCACCGCCCGGGCCTTCCGCCGGGTGCCCATCGAGCATGTCGCGCCGAACCCGCGCAACCCGCGCCGCACCTTCGTGGAAGAGGACCTGACGGACCTCACCGCCTCCATCCGGGAAAAGGGCATCGTCTCGCCCATCCTCGTGCGCCCCTCGCCGTTCGAGGCCGGCCGCTACGAGATCATCGCCGGCGAACGGCGCTGGCGGGCGGCCCAGGCGGCGCAGCTGCACGATGTGCCCGTCCTCGTGCGCGAGGTCGACGACCGGGAAGCGCTGGCGCTCGCCATCATCGAGAATGTGCAGCGCGCCGATCTCAACCCGATCGAGGAGGCGCTCGGCTACGAGCAGCTGACCACCGAGTTTGGCCTCAGCCAAGGCGAGATTGCCGACGGCATCGGCAAGAGCCGCGCCCATGTCGCCAACACCGTGCGCCTGCTGAAGCTGCCGGAGCCGGTGCGGGCCCATGTGGTCGCCGGCCGCCTCTCGGCCGGTCATGCCCGGGCGCTGCTGACGGCGGCCGAGCCGGAAGCGCTGGCCGAGCGCGCCGTGACCCAGGGCCTCAGCGTGCGCGACGTCGAAGCACTCGCCGCCGATCCGGTGAAGAAGGCGGTCAAGCGTGTGGTGCGCGAGACCTCCACCAAGGATGCCGACACCCGGGCGCTGGAGAAGCGCCTCTCCGACGGCCTCGGCCTCAAGGTCGCCGTCGAACACCGCCCGACCGGCGCCGGCGAGGTGCGCATCCGCTATGGCACGCTGGAGCAGCTCGACGAGATCATCCGCCGGCTTGAGCAGGGCTGATCGCCGGCCCGCGCACAGTCTTCCTTCCTGACGAACAGCTGGAGGGTTGGGGGGGGGGGCGCCGCCCCCAACCGGGGGGTGTTGGGGGGGGGGGGGCCCCACAAAAATTTGGTACCCCCCGCCCCCCCCCCCGCCCAGCGCGGCAAACACCAGCACCACCCCCCCCAAAAACAAAAAAACAGAG
>JBBSSF010000620.1:0-2407 GCA_038242345.1 Hyphomicrobiales bacterium | reverse complement strand
GGCCGTCGCATGATAGCGCAGGGCCCCGAGGGGCACGCACCGGCAGCCCGGCACGGGCTCGCCCAGGGCGGTCACGGCCGCCGCAACCCGGCCCTTCTGCAGCCAGTCGGCGGTGTGGGTCTCGTCGTCGATGGTCACGTCGACGAGGAGACCCGAGTGCCGGCAGAAGGCGGAGAGGGCGTCCATGAACCAGGTCGCCAGACTGTCGGCACTGGTGGCGATCCGGATCGTCACCGGCTGCCCGGGCAGGGCGCCCGCCGCAGCCCCCGGGAGACCGTCGCGCAGGTCGCTTTCCAGCAGCTCCACCATCTCCATGTGGCGGCAGAGCCGGTCGCCGGTTTCCGTCGCCGTGCACGGCGTGCCGCGCACGATGAGGGTCGTGCCGAGGCGTTCCTCCAGCTGGCGCACCCGCTGGGACACCGCAGACGGCGTGACATTCAGCCGGCGCGCCGCCTTCTCGAAACTGCCGGTCTGGAGCACCGCGGCCACGGCCCGCAGGGCAGGATAATCAATCACCGATCAAGCTCCGCTTCATCCGGATGAGGAAGATTTAGTTTACCTGATCCCGTCCTGTGCCGTACCCCCGGAGCCGCCATCCATCCTGCCTGACCGGGGCGCGCGATCATGAACCTGCCCGTTTTTGCCACCGGCCTCGCCATGGGCCTCAGCCTGATCGTGGCCATCGGGGCGCAGAATGCGTTCGTGCTGCGCCAGGGGCTGCGCAACGAGCATGTGCTCGCCGTCTGTCTCGTCTGCGCGCTTTCCGATGCGGTGCTGATCGTGCTGGGCGTCACCAGTTTCGGCCAGATCGCCCGGCTGCTGCCATGGCTGGATCCGGCGATGCGCTATGCCGGGGCGGCCTTCCTGATCTGGTATGGCGCCCGCAGCCTGTGCGCCGCCCTGACCGGGGCCGGGGCGCTGGAGGCCGGGGAGGCGCGCGCGGCAGCGCTCGGCCCCACGCTCCTCACCTGCCTGGCGCTCACCTGGCTCAACCCGCATGTCTATCTCGATACCGTGGTGCTGCTCGGCACCCTGTCGACGCGCTTTCCCGGGGCGGAGGGCTGGTTTGCCGCCGGCGCCATGAGCGCGTCGCTGCTGTTCTTCTGCGCTCTCGGTTTCGGGGCGACGCGGCTGCGGCCGCTGTTTGCGCGGCCTGTCGCCTGGCGGGTGCTGGAGGGCGTCATTGCGCTCGTCATGGGCAGCATCGCCGTCCGGCTGCTGATGCAGGCCTGATACCAAAGATCCTTGAAAAGGACTCTTTGGTATCCCGGTGCAGATTTTCCATGTCCTTGGGGCATATGGAAAATCTGCTGATCTTCAGGCGCGCGGTACGGTCAGCACTTCGTGCGCCTGGTATGAGCCGGTGCGGGCGGGATTGCTGCACTGCGCCAAGCACTCTCCCGCGCAGAGTGCCAAAATTTTTCCGTGCCCCCCTTGAACGGGTGCGCATCCTGGCCCAAATCGGGGCCGTCACCGGCCGGATCCGGGCCCAGAGGGGACGGCGCCCCGGTGACCAGAGGGAACAGGCTCAGAGCCGATCGCTTGTGGAAGGATATGACTCATGACGTTCCGGCCGCTCCATGACCGCGTGGTTGTCCGCCGCGTGGAATCCGAGACGAAGACCAAGGGCGGGATCATCATCCCGGATACCGCCAAGGAAAAGCCCCAGGAGGGCGAGATCGTTGCCGTCGGCCCGGGCGTGCGCAACGAGAAGGGTGAACTGGTTGCTCTCGGCGTCAAGGCCGGCGACCGGGTGCTGTTCGGCAAGTGGTCCGGCACCGAAGTGAAGATCGATGGCGTCGATCTCCTCATCATGAAGGAGTCCGACATTCTGGGCGTTCTGGAGTCCGTGGCCGTTCCGGCCTGAGTACCCCGCCCCTTCGCCTCTCTTCATTTCAGTTCGTAAAATTCAGGGATCTGACGAGCCATGGCCGCCAAGGAAGTGAAGTTTTCTTCTGACGCCCGCGATCGCATGCTGCGCGGTGTCGACATTCTCGCCAATGCCGTGAAGGTGACGCTGGGTCCGAAGGGCCGCAACGTCGTCATCGAAAAGTCGTTCGGCGCCCCGCGCATCACCAAGGACGGCGTGTCGGTCGCCAAGGAAATCGAGCTTGAGGACAAGTTCGAGAATCTCGGCGCCCAGCTGGTGCGTGAAGTCGCCTCCAAGACCAATGACCTCGCCGGCGACGGCACGACGACCGCCACGGTGCTCGCCCAGGCGATCGTGAAGGAAGGCGCCAAGGCGGTGGCCGCCGGCGTCAACCCGATGGACCTGAAGCGCGGCATCGACCTCGCGGTGGCCGCCGTCGTGGCGGACCTCAAGTCCAAGGCCAAGCAGGTGACCTCCCACGAGGAGATCGCCCAGGTCGGCACCATCTCGGCCAACGGCGACACCGAGGTCGGCAAG
>JBBSSF010000619.1:0-2418 GCA_038242345.1 Hyphomicrobiales bacterium | reverse complement strand
TGTGGGCCCGGTCCGGCGTCGGGTCCGTTGCGGCCCCCGAAAGGGCCGCCCCCGGACCCGGGGGGGTCTGTCGTCCATCCGGGGGAAGGTGCGCCCCCGATGTCATGGCCGGGGCGCAGGCCCCGGTGTCCGTTCCGGATGGTGAAGCCAATTTGCGATCTGGAAAAGGTCGCAGAAGGGCAGCGGACAAAAAAATTGCCCGCCGTCGCCGGGACGGCGGGCCCGATGCTGTCAGTGGAAGGCGCCGATCAGGATGATGAGGATGATGACGCCGATGAGGCCCCACACCACCGGGCCGCCGAGAACGCCGCGGCTGGCGGCGGCCTCCAGCTTCTCCTCGGCCGCCTCGATGGCGGCTTCCGCCTCGTGCACCACCTCGTTCTCGGCCGCGGCCTCGTTATAGGGCACGCCGGTCACCGGGTCGGTGTCGTCGAGCCGGCCGGCGGGCACCGGCTGGTCGGCCGGCGCCTCTTCGGCCGCCACCAGGGTGGAGAAGGTGGAAAAGAACTCGTCGGCCATCTTCTTGGCGGTGGAGTCGATCAGGCGGGCGCCCACCTGGGCGAGCTTGCCGCCCACCTGGGCGTTGACCTTATAGGAAAGTTTCGTGCCGCCCTCGGCATCCGACAGGGCCACGTCGGCGCCGCCCTTGGCAAAGCCCGCGACGCCGCCCTTGCCCTCGCCGGAAATGGTGTAGCCATTGGGCGCGTCGATGTTGGAGAGCGTCACCGCCCCGGTGAACTTGGCCTTGACCGGACCGACCTTGGCTACGACGTCGGCCGTCATGGTGGTGTCGGAGGTCTTTTCCAGGCTCTCGCAGCCGGGGATGGCGGCCTTCAGGATCTCGGGATCGGTGAGCGCGGCAAACACACGCGCGCGCGAGGCCGGGATCAGCACTTCGCCGGTCATCTCCATGGGACTCACCTCACTCCTCAGCCCGCGCGGGGGAGGCCGGTCGCCTCTCCGTCGCGGCGCGGGCGCCGCCTCGTCATCCCGGTCGGGGGGGCCCCTGTAGGGGCCGCCGGGCCGCCCGGCCCCGTCTGTTCTTGTCGCGGCCGCGGGGCCCTTGAGTGCTGGCTGCGGCCGGTGAGGGAGATTGCGCCGGGATCGCGCCGGCAATCAATCCCGGCGGATGCGAATTTTACCGTCCCGGCGGAGACCGGACGGGGCAGGCGCGGACGGGCGGGGCGATCGGCTCAGCTTTCCGGTGGCAGGAGGGCCGCCGTGCGGGTGCAGGCGTCGCGATAGGTCGAGCGGATGCGCCGGAGCGTGCCGGACTCGGTCACCGGCTCCTGGGCCTGATAGGTCAGCCGGGTGACGATCGGCTCCATTTCCCGCAGGGTTCCCTCCGTCTCCCGGCGGCGGATCTCGGTGATTGCGGCCGGCACATTGTCGAAGCGGACGGTGGCGAGGTCGTCGGCATTGAACCGCCACCAGCGCAGATCCTGCAACTCCCGGATGATGTCGGGCGGGAAGCGGAAGCGCATGATGCGGGCCGGCACGCCGGCGACGATGGCATAGGGCGGCACGCTGCGGGTGACGATGGCGCCGGCGGCGATCACGGCGCCATCGCCGATCACGCAGTCGGACATCAGCACGGCATTGGTGCCGATCCACACATCATTGCCGATATAGGTGCGCGGCGGAGCGCCCCGGCGCGGGCTGTGGAGCCCCCGGGGGAGTTCGCCGTCGAACCAGAACGATTCGGCCTTCTGGAACGGATGGGTCGACAGCCAGTCGAGCGGGTGCTGCCCGTCGCCGATCGCCGCCCCCGGGGCGATGGAGCAGTAGCGGCCGATCGAGGAGGTCCACGGGCCGATGCGGGCGCCCTGGCGGGCATAGCTGTAGGCGCCGATGAAGCCCGAGCGCATCATGATGTGGGCATCGATGCGGACCGGTTCCTCCACGAAGATGTCGACCTTGCGCGCGATCTGGGCGTGCTTCTCAAGTTTCACGCGCGCTTTCCTGGGCGGCGCGTCTGCCGGACCGGGCGGCTTCTTTCTCCCGAAGAGCTTCATTGCGGGATCCATTCATCCTTGCGCGGGGTGCCGGGCAGGCGTGCGGCACTTTCCATCTGGCCGGAAGACGACCCCCCCGGGTCGGTCCGGCCGTATCTTTTCCGTGCAGCGCCATCTTCACCGGCGCACCGATTCCGGCCGATGGGGCTTTCTGTCACAGCATCGGCCGGGTCGTCTGCGCGGCCCAACCGACGGTCCGCACGGCCTGTCCTGAAACCGTGCGCGGCATCATCGCGACATATGGTTCAAGCATGAGCTCCATCATCGCCGATTCCACATGAAGACTCGGGATTGACGCCCGGACAGGCATCGCCGATACCCGGTCTCAAAGGCTCATTGACACCCGGATACCATGACAGATTCTGCCCTTCCGCGTTCTCCAGGGGCCGCCGACCGCACCGGC
>JBBSSF010000618.1:0-2433 GCA_038242345.1 Hyphomicrobiales bacterium | reverse complement strand
GCACGCCGTTGGCCTCGTCGAGCTGGACGTTGAGATTCTTCGCCGACAGCCGGTCGTGCAGGGTGTCGAGCAGGGCGCGCCGGTCGGCGCGCACGTCGGCCAGCCGCTTCAGCTGGTCATCGACATCCGCCTGCAGCCGGTCGAGCCGTTCCGCCACCTCGCGCGCCACGTCGAGGGCTTCCTCGCGGTCGTCCGTGGTGGTGCGGAAATCGAGGGCGAAGGTCATCAGCAGGATGATGAAGATGAACAGCACGCCGACCATCATGTCGGTCATGGAGACGAAATAATTTTCGCCCTCGTCAGTGCCCGTCGGTTCCTCGTCCGCGATCATGGCCGCCTCACTGTTCCGCCGAGCGGGCACGCTTCCACAGCACCGCCTTCAGATCGTCCACCGAGGCGGCCAGATCGCCGGCGCTGGCGCCGATATCCTGGACGACCGGGGCGAGACGGTCCACGGCGCCGGTCAGGCTGCGGTCGAGGCGCTGGGACTGTTCGACGAGAAGCTGGGCCTGCTTCAGCGACTCGGTCGCCAGCGCATCGAAGGCGCGCTGGAGATCCTCGTCCACCTTGCCGAAGCGGGCCTGATAGTCGGACCAGACCGCGTTGAGCTGGTCGATGTGGCCGATGATGGTGTCGGCTAGGATGGCGGCAGCGCGGTGGCTCTCGCCCAGCGAGGCGACCGAGCGGCCGACGGCCTCGCCGATGGCGGTGGCGGCGGTGGCCAGCCGCTCGTTGGCGCGGCCCACCGGGTCGATCGCCGCCCGCAGGGTCTCGGCGGAGCGACCGAGCAGGTCGGCATTCTCGCGCGCCCGGCCGGTCATCTGGTCGAGGGCCTGGGTCTGGCCGGCAATCGAGCCGGAGGCGGTGCGCAGGGCGACCACGAAGGCATCCACCTGCACCCGGATGTCGTGCACGACCCGGCCGAGACCATCCTCCATGGTGGCTGCGGCCCGGGCGGCTGCCGTCGAGATGCCGGCGACGCCCTCCAGCTGGGCTTCCGCCACCTGCCGCCGGGTCTCCTCCAGATGGCCGGCGGTGGAGGCCTGGATCTGGCCGAAGGCCCGGCCGAGGCCGGCCACCTGGGCCTGGAGATCGCCGAGCACCTTGCTCATGGCCGCGTCCAGCCTGGCGGCGGAATCCGCGGCGGCGCCGGTCAGCTCGGAATTGATGCGCGCGCTGCCCTCCTCGAAGGCAGCCCGCACCGAGCCGAGCATCTCCTTCAGCATGCGCCGGTTCTCTTCCGCCTGGGCGGCCAGCGACGCCCCGACCTCGCCCACCAGCCGGTTGAGCCGTTCCGCCGCCTCGGCCATGCGCCGGGCGAAATCGGCCCCCGAGCCGGACATCTCCGCGCGCGTCTCCGACAGTGTGGCGGTGAGGCTGGCCAGCGTCTCGCCCAGCGCCCGCATGTCGGCGCCGCCGCCGCCCGAAAGGGTGTCGGCAAAGCGCCGCAGCGCTGCGGTCAGCTCGCCGGTATCGGAGGCCGGGCCGCCGGCTGCCCTCCGGATCTCCTGGGCGAGCGGCGTGATCGCCTCCTTCATGGCGGTAGCGACCGGCTCGGCCAGGGCCGCGCCGATGCGGGCGCCGAAGGCCCCGGAGGTCATCTGCTTCAGTTCGACCAGCTGGTCGTCGAGCCGGTGCAGCATCTCAAGGGTCACCGACTGGGGCGGCACATAGACCAGCCGGTCCTCCAGCGCGGCGCAGAAGCGCACGAGGGCCTGTTCCAGGGTGACGGTGTAGAGCCGGAACAGCACCGAGAGGGCGATGGAGGCGCCGAGACCGGCAATCGAGGTGGAGAACTTGAAGGTGGCGGCCTGGAGCAGTTCGCGCAGTGCCACCTGCATGGCTTCCGCCCCGGCACCGCCGGCGGCCAGCCGCGCGGCTTCCGTGCCGGCGGTCGCCTTGGCGAGGGCGATGACGAGGCCGATGAAGGTGAGCAGCAGGCCGACACCGACAAAATAGCCGGGCACCGCCGGCATGATCTTCAGCCCCGACAGCCGGTCCCTGAGGGCGGTGAAGGAGAGGAAGGTCTGCGGCCGCAAGGTGTTGGAGACCACGCCGTCGCCGCTCACCAGCGTCGCGTCAAAGCGGCGCCAGGCCGGCCCGATCACCGGATGGCGCGCGAGCGCCCGGCTGATGGCGGCATGGTCGGCGGCAAAGGCGGCCGCATCGGCGGTGCGCTCCAGCCGGCCCCGGGCACGGCGGATCGCCCACACCACCAGGACCACATGGAACACGAAATAGGCAGCCGCGAGCCCGGTGGCGACGGCGCCGATGGCGATGGCCAGGGAAAAGGCGAAGGGCTGGGTGCTGATCGCCGCGGTGTCGCCACCGAAGGCGTCGGCGATGATCCCGAGGACGGCGCCGGGCCCGAGTGGCGCGAAGGCGTCGGTGAGACCGGCCGCGATCAGTCCGGCAACGGCCCAGAAGCCGGGG
>JBBSSF010000617.1:0-2435 GCA_038242345.1 Hyphomicrobiales bacterium | reverse complement strand
CTTTATGGTTTCGGTCCGCCCAAGGCGCGCAAATGGATCATGGTCGATTGCGGCGTCAATTTTGGTGACGAGTCGGTGCCGGGCGTCGACCTGCTTCTGCCGGACATCAGCTTCATCGAATCCGAGCGCCACAATCTCCTCGGCATCCTGCTGACCCACGCCCATGAGGACCATTATGGCGCCCTCATCGATCTGTGGCCGCGGCTTCAGGCGCCGGTCTATGCGACCCCGTTCACGGCCGGGATGCTGATGGCGAAGTGCGCCGGCGAGCCCGGCGCACCGCGCATTCCGGTGACCACGGTGGCGCAGGGCGGGCGGGTGACGCTCGGGCCGTTCGAGGTCGAATATGTGGCCATGTCCCATTCGATTCCGGAGCCCAATGCGCTGGCCATCCGCACGGCCGCGGGGCTGGTGGTCCATTCCGGCGACTGGAAGGTGGACGAGACCCCCGGCGTCGGCATCCCGATTGATCTCGCGCGTCTGCGGGCTCTTGGCGACGAGGGCGTGCGCGCCTTCATCTGCGATTCGACCAATGTGCTGAGCCCCGGCCGCTCGCCCTCGGAAGCTGCCGTCGCCAAGGGGCTGACCCAGGTGATCGGCCGGGCGAAATATCGGGTCGCCGTCACCACCTTCGCTTCCAATGTCGCCCGCATCCGCGCCGTCGCCAGGGCGGCGGCGGCCAATGACCGGCAGGTGGTCGTCATGGGCCGCTCGCTGTGGCGGGTGATCGAGGTCGGACGGGAACTCGGCATGTTCGACGATCTGCCGGAATTCCTCGATCAGGAATCCTATGGCTACCTGCCGCGGGAAAAGGTCGTCGCGCTGATGACCGGCAGCCAGGGCGAGGCCCGGGCGGCGCTCGCCCGCATCGCCTCCGGCGATCACCGGGATGTGGATCTCTCTCCCGGCGATCTGGTGGTGTTCTCGGCGCGCGCCATCCCCGGCAACGAGCGGGCGATCGGCGCGGTGATGAACGCGCTTGCCCGGCGCGGCGTCGAGATCCTGACCGACCGCGATGCCCTCATCCATGCCTCCGGCCATCCGCGCCAGGACGAGCTGGCGGACCTTTATGAGCTGCTGCGGCCGCAGGTGCTGATCCCGGTCCATGGCGAGCCGATGCATCTGGCCGCCCACGGCCGCTTCGCCCGCCGCCAGGGCATCAAGCGCACGCTGGTGATCGAGAATGGCCAGATGGTGCGCATCGGGCCGGGCGACGCCGAGGTGATCGACGCCATGGAGCCCGGTCAGCTCTACAAGGACGGGCGCCTGGTGGTGGAGCCGGAAAAGTCCGGCGTGCAGGACCGGCGCCGGGCGAGCTTTGCCGGCGTCGTGGTCGTGTCGCTGGTGCTGGCGCGCGATGGCAACTTGCCGGCCGAGCCGGAAGTGGCCGTCATCGGCCTGCCGGAAGAGGATGGCCGCGGGCGCAGCATGGAAGAGCTGGTGCGCGTGGCGGCAGCCGGCGCGCTGACCGGCATTCCGCGGCCGCGCCGGCGCGATCCGGCGCTGGTGGCGGAGGCGGTGCGGCGCTCGGCCCGGGCGGCGGTCGCCGAAGTCTGGGGCAAGAAGCCGCTCTGCCGGGTCCTGACCACGGTTGTGTGATGCCGGGGCCGGCGGCCCCTGCGCGACCATCGCTCCTCTCGCCGGCGGACGCCTGCCTCGTCTATACCAAAGTCCTGTGGCGACGGCGCCCGGACCGGGGTTCTCTCCGGACGGGCCCGGGATGGCAAAGGGTCCCGCAACGGGATCTTTGGCATCGGCTGCGGATCTCCTCCGGCCTTTCGGGCCGACGGGAAATCCGCAGGTCTTTCGGGGACACCCGGCGCCCGGGCGTCTGGTGTCCCGGGGCTATTTGGGGGCAGTCCGCGCATGGCGCGCGGCACACTGGACGCGGAAGGACAGACGATGATCGGCCGGCTGAATCATGTGGCGATTGCGGTGCCGGATATGGCGGCGGCCGCGGCCGTCTATCGCGATACGCTGGGGGGCAAGGTCTCGGCGGCCGTACCGCAGCCGGCCCATGGCGTGACGACGGTGTTCGTCGAACTGCCCAACACCAAGATCGAGCTGCTGGAGCCGCTCGGCGCCGATTCCCCCATTCTCGGCTTCCTCGCCAAGAATCCGGCCGGCGGCATGCACCATGTCTGCTACGAGGTGGACGACATCATCGCGGCGCGCGACCAGCTGAAGGCCCAGGGCGCGCGGGTGATCGGCTCGGGCGAGCCGAAGATCGGCGCCCATGGCAAGCCGGTGCTGTTCCTGCATCCGAAGGACTTCTGCGGCACGCTCGTCGAACTCGAGCAGGTCTGAGGCAAAGGTCGCGCCCGGTGTCTGCCGGGCGCGACCCCGTCCTGCGGTCGTCCGTCGGACCACAAGCTCTGGAGACAGACGTATCTCTGGCGCGGGCGATGGTCGAGCCGCGCACGCGGGATGTGCAT
>JBBSSF010000616.1:0-2442 GCA_038242345.1 Hyphomicrobiales bacterium | reverse complement strand
TGGCGTCGCCGTTGATGGTCGAGACCACCGCCGTCTTCTTGCCGGTGGAGCCGAACTTCTTGATATCCGCGACGATCGACTGCCAGTCGGAATGACCGAACGGCGTGTAGTTGATCATGATATCCTCTTCGGCCACGCCCTTCTGCTTCAGGTAGGCCTCAAGGATCTTGTTGGTGGTGCGCGGGTAGACATAGTCGGTGCCGGCCAGCACCCAGCGCTGGACACCTTCGTTCATCAGGTAGTCGACGGCCGGGATCGCCTGCTGGTTCGGAGCGGCGCCGGTGTAGAAGATGTTGCGCGAGGACTCTTCGCCCTCATACTGCACCGGATAGAACAGGATGCCGTTCAGCTCCTCGAACACCGGCAGCACGGACTTGCGCGACACCGAGGTCCAGCAGCCGAACACGACGGCCACCTTGTCCTGGGCGAGCAGCTGGCGGGCCTTTTCGGCAAACAGCGGCCAGTTGGAGGCCGGATCGACCACGACAGGCTCAAGCGGACGGCCGAGCACGCCGCCCTTCTTGTTCTGCTCGTCGATCAGCATCAGGACGGCGTCCTTCAGCGTGGTCTCCGAGATCGCCATCGTCCCCGACAGCGAGTGCAGCACACCGACCTTGATCGGATCAGCGGCAAGGGCGGGCATCAGCGTGCCGAGGGTAAGCGCGCTGACAAGCGCGACCTTCCGGAAGGACGACAGGATCGACACCGTCATCTGCAGGACTCCTGAGGGGATGTACGAAGGACAGGGCTTCGGAGAGATGCGTTCCGGCCGTGAAAGGGGGTGGACCGGAGGCCGCGACCTCCTTTGCAACCCCGGGGCCAGACGCCGGGCCAACCCGCCCGCTGCGGCAGGTTGTCCATTCCCGCCGCCCGCCCCGGCATGAGTGTGCGGAGTCAACTGACGACCTCCGGACCGGATCTGCCATGGCGTCGCAGGGCCGCCGCCCCCGGGAGGATTTCGTGTCCAATCCTTGCGCAGCCCGCCACATCTCGTGCACATTTCCAGCACATTTTGCGTACACCTTCGGCCGCGATGGAATTTTCGCCGCCCTCGGGGCCGCCCCCCCCGTCCGGACATGAAAAAAGGGGCCCGCCCCCGGCCGGGTGCGGACCCCTTTTGCGACTGGCGGGAGACCTGCTCCCTCCCCTGCGGTCAGCCGGTGATACCAGGCGCACGAAGTACTGACCGCACCGTGCGCCTGAAGGACAGCAGATTTCTCATATGCCCCAAGGACATGAGAAATCCGCATTTGAATACCAAAGAGTCCTCTTCGAGGATCTTTGGTATGACCTGGCGGCGATCAGCCTTCGGCGGGCTTCGCCTGGAGCTGACCATAATTCTGGACGCCGATGGAGGCGGCCAGCTGCAGCTGGGTCTCGAGGAAATCGATATGATCCTCCTCGTCCTTCAGCAGGTCCTCGAACAGGGCCATGGTCACATAGTCTTCCTTGTCGCGGGCGATGCCGCGGGCGTCCTTGTAGAGCGCGCGGGCGCTGTACTCGGCCGCCAGATCGCACTCCAGCACCTCGATGATGCTCTGCCCGATGCGCAGGGAATCGAGGGTCTGAAGATTGGGGTGGCCGCCGAGGAAGATGATGCGCTTCACCAGCTTGTCGGCATGCTCCATCTCCTCGATGGATTCCTCGCGCTCCTTCTTTGCGAGGTGGCCGTAGCCCCAGTCGTCCAGCAGACGATAATGCAGCCAGTACTGGTTGATCGCAGCCAGCTCATGCTTCAGCGCGCGGTTGAGTACATCAATGACTTCAGGATCGCCCTTCATGGCGGCGGTCTCCGGTTGCGACGACGGCTCCCGCCCTGTCTAGAATGATTTCAGAAAGCTGTCGATGCGGATTCGCCGCCAGCATCCGGGAAATCCCTGATTCTCCTCGCAAATGCATCGCACCCGCAGACGCTCACGGCGCCGCGGGTGCGAAAGGACTGCTCTCTCGGGAAGATCGGGGCGCCAGAAGAGGCCAGAGCCTGCCGCGGGAAGCCGTTCAGGCGACGGCCAGACCCAGCTCTCCCGCCGACAAATGGGGCCGGTCCGCCACGGCATGGGGCTCGGGCAGCGCCGCCCGGCTGGCGCAGGGCAGCGCCTCGGCCACGGCACAGGGCGGCCGCGCGGCATGGGAGGCGGCGGCAACGATGTCATTCACCAGCGGAAAGCAGCCGCCGCAGCGCGGGCGACAGCCAACCCGGCGGAACACCGCGCCCGGGGTCAGACGGCCACAAGCCGGCTCGCGCACCAGATCGGTCGCGGCATCGCGCAGGGCATGATCGGAAATGACATTGCAGGAACAGACGATCATCGAGCTTCCGTCGCACGCCGGCACCACGCCGCCGCGGCCCGCCTCCCCCGCCGGGCAGAACCGGCCAGACAGCAAGGGGAATGGCATCCGATGACCACGATTGCGGAGCGCGTCCTCAACGACCCGGAGTGA
>JBBSSF010000615.1:0-2453 GCA_038242345.1 Hyphomicrobiales bacterium | reverse complement strand
TATCACGCGGAAAACATGCTCGATGCTGTGCCGACGGTGACGCTGCCGCCGGCCGCTCCACCGCGGTCACGGTGGCTGACGCGCGGTGAGATCGCAACCTTCATCCGGTCTGCACGCTCGCATCCCGACAAGGCCGCGGGTCGCGCTCTGATCCGGTTCATTTTGCTTGGGGTCTACACCGGCACCCGCTCCGGTGCTGTCCGTGATTTGCAGTGGATGCCGTCCACGACAGGCGGATGGGTGGATGTGGCGTCCGGGGTGATCCACCGTCGGCCGGAAGGGGCTGTCGAGACGCGGAAGAGGCGGCCTCCGGTCAAAATCCCCAGGCGTCTGCTAGGCCATCTGCGGCGCTGGAAGGCGGTCGATGAGGCGGTACCTGAGCGCCCGCGTCATGTCGTGCATTATGAGGGGGAGGCCGTCGAGAGCCAGCGACGGAGCTGGGATTGGTGCCGTGAGGTGGCCGGGCTTGGACCGGACGTCACCCCGCACATCCTGCGGCACACCGCGGCGACATGGTTGATGCAGGCCGGAGGGGACCCTTGGGAGGTCGCCGGCTATCTCGGCATGTCGCACGCGATGCTGTGCGAGGTCTATGGGCACCATCATCCCGATTTCCAGCGATCCGTGGCGGACCGCATCGGGCGGAAGCCGGCGTGAGGCGCCGGACAGATATGGGCAGAAACACGTGAACAGGTCAGGATCGTTTCAGACCGTTCAGAGCCATAAGGCGCTGATTTAACTAGCTTCATGTTTCTGGCACTCCCTTGGTAAGGGAGAGGTCGAGAGTTCAATCCTCTCTCACAGCACCATCCTCTTCTCCCGCTGATCTTCTGAAATGACATTGCCCCGCGCCCGACGCATGTGTCGTGCGTGACGGATCGTGGCGTGTGCTGGCGTCGGTCCCCCGGGGCTCCGGCGGCCTTGCCTGAATGAAAAGGGAAGGCCCGCCGATGGGCATCGGCGGGCCTTCCGTGCGGGGGGGCATACCAAAGAGCTTTTCGGAGACTTTTGAAATTATCCCGCCAGCAGGGCGGTGGCGGCGCGGCGGGCGATCATCACCGTCGGGGCGTTGGTGTTGGCAGAGGTGATCGCCGGCATCACCGAGGCGTCCGCCACCCGCAGGCCGGCGATGCCGCGCACTCGGAGATCGGAATCCACCACCGCCGCATCGTCCACGCCCATGCGGCAGGTGCTGGTCGGGTGGAAGACGCTCGCCGCCGTCGACCGGATCCACGCATCCAGCGCGTCATCGTCCTGGACGGAGACCCCGGGCGAAAGCTCGGCGCCGCGCCAGCCGTCGAAGGCGGAGGCGGCGAAGATGCGGCGCAGCACCCGCACGCCGGCCCGCAGCACCCGCCGGTCGGTTTCCTCGGCCAGATAGTTCGGGTCGATCAGCGGCGGCGCCAGGGGATCCGGCCCCGAGAGCTTGATCGTGCCGCGGCTGTGGGGCCGCATCTGGCAGATGTTGGCAAAGAAGCCATCCTCTTCCCGGGCGCCCGGCGGGGCGCGGAACGGGTTGACGCGGATGGTGGCCGAGGACAGCGCCGGCATGAAATGGCTCTGCAGGTCCGGCTCCTCCAGCCCCGGTTCGGACTTGAAGAAGCCGCCCACCAGCAGCGGAAAGCAGGAGGCGGGGCCGGTGCCGAGGGCCAGCGCCTGCAGGAGGGCGAGGCCGGCGCGGTCGACCCGCAGCAGGTCGTTCAGTCCGCCGGGCTTCAGCGCCACATGCTCGACGCGCACCAGCAGATGATCCTGCAGGTTGCGGCCGACCTCCCGCCGGTCGAGAACGGGCGTCACGCCGGCGGCCTGCAACTCCTCGGCCGGGCCGATGCCCGAGGAGAGCAGGATGCGCGGCGAGCCGACGGTGCCGGCGCACAGCACGATCTCCTTGCGGGCCCGCACGAGGCCATCCACGCCGCCGCGACGCACGACGAGGCCGGTGGCGCGCCCGTCGGTGATCTCCAGCCGCAGGGTCTCGGTGCTGGCGAGCAGGGTGAGGGCACCCGCCGGCAGGGATTTCAGCAGCTTGCCGGTGGAGGCGCGCCGCCCGCCGCGGATGTTGAAGACATAGCGGCCGGCGCCCTCGGGACGGGGGCCGTTGAAATCGGCGCTGCGGCCAAGGCCGGCTTCCGCGGCGCCCTCAAGATAGGCGTCATAGAGCCCGGTCCACCAGGATGGCTTCTCGATGCCGAGAGCCTTGCCGGTGCCGCCGGCGGCCGGGATCGCCTCCAGCTCCTCAAAGATCGGCGCGACCTTCTCCCACGACCAGTCGCGCAGGCCCGTCTGGGCCCAGTGGTCATAGTCCGACGGCAGGCCCCGGGCCCAGACCATGCCGTTGATGGCCCCCGAGCCGCCCACCACCTTGCCGCGCGGCCAGTCGATGCGCCGGCCATCCAGATGGGGCTGGGGCTCGGTGACATAGGGCCAGGTATAGGCGCCGGTGCGCAGGAACC
>JBBSSF010000614.1:0-2459 GCA_038242345.1 Hyphomicrobiales bacterium | reverse complement strand
CCCGCGCATCGGCGCCGGGCTGCCGGCGGTGCGCGAGGCGCTGGCCGCCGTCTCCCGCCGCATCGCCGAGACCGCGCGGCCGGTCCGGGTCGGCCTCGTGCCCTATCGCGCGCCCGAGATTGCCGAGGCCGATGCCCTCATGGCCGCCGTTGCCGCGGCCCTCGATCCGCTGACCACCCTTGGTGCCGGCGATCTCGATGTTCCCGTCGGGGCGCTGGCCCGGGCGACCGCCGATGCGCTCTCGGCCATCGTCACCGATCCGGAAGGGTCGGATGCCGGCTTCCTCCAGAACGAGGCCGGCGGCGTCGCCGCCCGGGTGCTGGCCGAGCTGGCCCAGGCCGAGGATTCCGGTCTGGCCGTGCCGCTGGCCGACTGGCCGGGCCTGCTTCAGGTGCTGATCGGCGACACGCCGGTGCGCCGCCGCGGCGGGCCGGGACGCGACCGCATCGCCATTCTCGGACCGCTGGAAGCCCGGCTGCAACGCCCGGAGACCATCGTCCTCGGCGGGCTGAATGAAGGCGTCTGGCCGGCGGCGACCCGCACCGATCCGTGGCTGTCGCGCCAGATGCGGGCGGGCTTCGGGCTGGAGCCGCCGGAGCGGCGCACCGGCCTTTCCGCCCATGACGTCATCCAGGGCCTCGGCGCGCCGCGGGTGATCCTCACCCGGGCCCGGCGCTCGGGCGCCGCCCCCACCGTCGCCTCGCGCTTCCTGAAGCGTCTGGAAGCGGTGGCCGGGTCTGCCATCCTCGCCCGGATGCGGGCCGAGGGCGACCGGCTGGTGGCCCGCGCCGCCCGGCTGGACCGCCCCGCCGGACCACCGCAGCCGGCGACCCGGCCGAACCCGAAGCCCCCGGTGGAGGTCCGGCCGAAGGTGCTCTCGGTCACCGAGATCGAGACCCTGATCCGCGATCCCTATGCCATCTTCGCCCGCCATGTGCTGGCGCTGTCGCCGCTGGATCCGATCGGTGCCGAGCCGGATGCGCTGGTGCGCGGCACCCTGCTGCACGAGATCCTCGCCGATTTCCTGAAGCACTGGCGCGGCCCCTTCGATGGCACGCCGGTGCCGCCGCGCGCCCCCGAGCGCAAGGACGCCGCCGCCCACGCCGTCTTCGACCTGTCCGGCCTGACGGCGGAAGAGGCCCTCGTCGCCATCGGCCGGGAAAAATTCTCCGCCTACACGATGTTCCCGGATGTGGCGGCGCTGTGGTGGCCGCGCTTCCTGCGCATCGCCCGCGCCTTCGTCGCGGCGGAAGCCGAGAAGGCCGGCGGGATCGCCCGGCGCTTCCTGGAAATCTCCGGCCGGCTGGAGCCTGTCGGCCCCGGGCTCGACCTCGCCCTCAAGGGCCGCGCCGACCGGCTGGACCTCGGCACCGACGGCCGGCTGACCGTGATCGACTACAAGACCGGCGCGCCGCCCTCCAACCCGCAGGTGCTGACGCTGCTTGCGCCCCAGCTGCCGCTGGAAGCGGCGCTGGCGCGGGCCGGCGCCTTCCCCGGGATTGCGGCCGGGCTCTCCATCGGCGGCCTCCGTTATATCCACCTTTCCGGCGGCGATCCGCCCCTGAAGGAGGAGCCGCGGGGCGACCGGCCGGTGAAGAAGGACGATCCGCCGGTGGATCTCGATGCGCTGGCCGACGCCGCGCTGACGCGGCTGCGCGGGCTTGCCGCCCTCTATGCCCGGCCGGACAAGGGCTATCTGAGCCGCGCCCGGCTGGAGCGGGAGCGCAGCTTCGAGGGGCCCTATGACCATCTGGCCCGGGTGCAGGAGTGGAGTGTCTCCGGCGGGGAGGATGCCCGGTGAGCCTTGCCATTCCCGCCGAGACCGTCGCCGCCCAGAACCGGGCGACCGATCCCGGAGCGTCGGCCTGGGTGTCGGCCAATGCCGGCTCGGGCAAGACCTTCGTGCTGGTGCGCCGGGTGCTGCGGCTGATGCTGGCCGGGGCCGATCCCGGCGCCATCCTGTGCCTCACCTTCACCCGGTCGGCCGCCGCCAACATGGCGGAACGGGTCTTTTCCGAACTCGCCCGCTTCGCCACCGCCAGCGATGCCGATCTTGCCGCCATGCTGGTGGAGATCGAGGGCAGCGCCCCCTCGGCCGCCCGCATGGAGCAGGCGCGCCGCCTGTTCGCCCGGGCGCTGGAAACCCCGGGCGGCCTGCGCATCCAGACCATCCACGCCTTCTGCGAGGCCCTGCTCCAGCGCTTTCCGCTGGAGGCCAATGTCGCCGGCCGGTTCGAGATCCTCGACGACACCCTGTCGGCCGAGCTGACCGAGGACGCCTTCGCCCCGACCTTCTTCGAGGCGGTGCGCGAGCCGGACGGCGTGATCGCCCGGGCGATCGCCACCCTGATGCCGCGCCTGGGCGACCAGTCGCTGAAGGAGGCGATCTCAGCCTTCGTCTCGCGCCGCCGCCTGTTCCTCGACTGGATCGGCGCCGCCGGCAACCTGACCGCCGCGCT
>JBBSSF010000613.1:0-2462 GCA_038242345.1 Hyphomicrobiales bacterium | reverse complement strand
CGTCGTGCGCATCGTCGCCACCGTCTGCATCCTCTGCATTCCGCTGGGTGCCGTTGCCGTCTACGCCTCCCTGGGCGCGCCCTCGGTGCCCGATGCGCCCCGCTCCGCCCGGCTTGATGGCGGCATCGAGGGACAGAGCATCGGGACCCTTCTCGCCCGGGTCGAGGATCATCTGACCAAGAATCCGAATGATGTCCGCGGCTGGGCCGCCATCGCGCCGATCTATCTGCGCGTCGGCCGGGGCGAGGATGCGGCCAATGCCTACCGCACCCTGATCGGCCTCCAGGGCCCGACATCGGACAACGAGACCGGCCTTGGCGAGGCGCTGGCCCTGTCGGCCGGCGGTGTCGTCACCGCCGATGCCCGCGCCGCCTCCGAGAAGGCCGTCGACCTCGACCCGCCGAATGTCACGCCGCGCGTTTATCTGGCGCTGGCGCTCTCCCAGGAAGGCCGCACCGACGAGGCCAAGGCCGCCTGGGACGCCATCATCGCCTCCGCCAAGGGCGACGAGCCGTGGCTGGAAGTGGCGAAGGTGGAACGCGCCCGCCTCGATCCGGCAACGGCCCCCATGGCCGGCGCTGGCCTGCCGGGACCGTCTTCCGAGGACGTGAAGGCGGCGGCCGGGATGTCGTCGGGCGATCGTCAGGCGATGATCGCGGGGATGGTGTCGCGACTGGACGAACGTCTTGCGACCGATGGCGGCACGCCCGACGAGTGGGCGCGTCTGGTGCGGGCGCAGCTGGTGATGGGCCGGGCGGATGATGCCCGCGCGACGCTGGCGAAGGCGCGCGCGGCCTTCCCCGGAGATACTGCCGCGCAGGCGACCCTCGATGCGGCCGCTGACGGACTTGAACCGGCTGCCGGCGCCGCCAGGCCCTGAGCGCGCGAAGGGTTCGATGCGCGAGAGCATTTTCCGGTCGCGCCGGCTCACCGGAAAACGCTCTAGATTCTTGAGGTGACGCATTTTCTTCACGCGAACCGGTATCCGCTTCGCTTGAAAATGCTCTAGAGATGTCGACCGGATGACCCCGAGGGGCTGGACCGAATGACCCGCAAACAGCGACGCCTCATGAATATCGGCCTCATCGGCGTGGTGCTTGCCGCCGCCGTCGGCCTCATTCTCTATGCGCTGGGCGATGACATCGTGTTCTTCCAGACGCCGACCCAGATTGCCGAGAACCCGCCCGGCTCCGGCAAGCGCCTGCGCATCGGCGGTCTCGTCGAGACCGGCTCGGTGCACAAGGACGGGGCGAGGGTGGAGTTCGTGGTGACCGATACCAACGCCACGGTGCGCGTCGCCTATGTCGGCCTGCTGCCGGATCTGTTCCGGGAAGGGCAGGGTGTGGTGGTCGAGGGGCGGCTGTCGCCCGACGGACTCTTCACCGCCGACAGCGTGCTGGCCAAGCACGACGAGAAATATGTGCCGAAGGAAGTCGTCGATGCCCTGAAGGCGCAGGGTGTCTGGCAGGAAGGTCAGACGGCGACCCAGTGATCCGCCCGTCCGGACGACGGAGCGGAGCCTTGGGGAAACCGGGAGGGACATGGAAGCGATGACCATCGAAATCGGCCATTTCGCGCTGGTGCTGGCGCTGATGCTGTCGCTGGTGCAGTCGGTGGTGCCGGTGATCGGAGCCCGCCGGCGCGATCCGCGGCTGATGGCGGTGGCCGAGCCGGTGGCACTCGCCGCCTGCGCGCTCGTCGCCTTTTCCTTCGCGGTTCTGACCACGGCCTATCTCCGCTCGGACTTCTCGGTACTGAACGTCTACGAGAACTCCCATTCGGCCAAGCCGTTGCTGTTCAAGATCTCCGGCGTCTGGGGCAACCACGAAGGCTCCATGATGCTGTGGGTGCTGATTCTCGTGCTGTTCGGGGCCCTGGTCGCCCTCTTCGGCCGGGGACTGCCGCAGACGCTCCGGGCCAACGTGATCGCCGTGCAGGGCTGGATCTGCACCGCCTTCCTGCTTTTCATCCTGACCACCTCGAACCCGTTCACCCGTCTGGTGCCGGCGCCCTTCGAGGGGCAGGACCTGAACCCGATCCTCCAGGATGTCGGCCTCGCCATCCATCCGCCGCTGCTCTATCTCGGCTATGTCGGCTTCTCGATCACCTTCGCCTTTGCCGTCGCCGCCCTTCTCGACGGACGGATCGATGCCGCCTGGGCGCGCTGGGTGCGGCCGTGGGCGCTGACGGCGTGGCTGTTCCTGACCCTTGGCATCGCGATGGGGTCCTACTGGGCCTATTATGAGCTGGGCTGGGGCGGCTTCTGGTTCTGGGATCCGGTGGAGAATGCCTCCTTCATGCCGTGGCTGAGCGGCACGGCCCTGATCCATTCCGCAATCGTGATGGAGAAGCGCGACGCCCTGAAGGTCTGGACGGTGCTCCTGGCGATCCTGACCTTCTCGCTGTCGCTGCTCGGCACCTTCCTCGTGCGCTCGGGCGTGCTCACCTCGGTGCACGCCTTT
>JBBSSF010000612.1:0-2465 GCA_038242345.1 Hyphomicrobiales bacterium | reverse complement strand
TCGTGGAAGGGGGCGGGGCGCCCGGTCCGGCCGACGGTCACCGGCCCGGCCGCCCGACCCGGCCGCCAAGGGTCAGCCCCGGCCGTACTCCCAGGCGTCGCCAGGCCCGGATATAACTGACGATGCTGTCGGTGGCCGTGCCGATCGCCGTCGTCCGCGCCGCCGCCTCGCCCGCCACGGCCGTGTCGATGGCCTCGGCCGTCTCGGTGGTGCTCGGCACGCCGAGATCGGCCCGTGCATCCGCCGGGGCGATCTCCTGCACGGGCCCGGCCGTCCCCGGCCGCCGGCCGAGGATCCGCCCGGCCGCGACGTCCTGCAGCTTGGCATAGGTCACGGTCTTGTCGGCCACCTTGGCCGTGGTGACGGAGGCAGCGCCGAGTTTCGGGCCCGTCACGGACCCGTCGGCGATCTGGGCCGTGTTGACGTCGTTCCGGTGGGCCAGGTCCCCAAGGCCGGCCATGTCTTCCTGCAGGCTCAGGAGCTCGGCCAGGACCGTGACGGGAAGCACGAAACTGCCGGAATAGGTCCAGGGATCGCCGGGGCTTTCGCGCACCCACAGGCCATTGTTGCCCTGCACCGGCCGCTCTGCCACGGCGCTGCCGTCCGCATAGACATAGGCGCCCGTCGCGTCCGTCGAGGAGGCGAGAAGGGCGGTCTTCGTGGCGAACACCGAAACATTGCCGGCAGAGATGGCCGCGGCCAGAAGGCCGATCGCCACTTCGAGCGCCGGTCCGATGGCACGCGCCTCCGGCTTGGCCACCGGATAGCCGTCAGGGAACGCCGCAATGAATGCGTCGGAAATATCCGCCATGGGGAAAGCCTTCAGATCGTGATGGAGCCGGCATGAACCCGGGCGCTCTCGACGCCGGATCCGTTCGCTGCCGAGACGAAGAAGTGCCAGGTGCCGGACGACAGCGTGTCGGACGCCGCCTCCTGATCCGTGCTCGGCGCCGAATAGACCGTCCGGATCCGCTCTTCTGACCCGGGCGTTGACGAGCCGGACCGGTAGACATAGCCGATGCGGGCATTGTCGCTGTTCGGCATCCGCCACGAGATCAGCGCCGCATCAGGTCCGAGACCGGCGACCGAAAGGTTCGTCGGCTCGTCGGGCGCCACGGGGTCGGCAATCGCCGTCACGTCCTCGACCATGGCCCAGAGCAGGGAGGCCGTGCCCAGCGGCGCAAGGTAGCGCACGCGGACATCATAGGCCTCGCCATCCTCCAGGCTCGCGGCCTCGGCCGTGTTATTGGTGGACACCGTCATGTCCGTCCACACGCTGTCGCCGGAAAGCCGGATCTGGGCTTCCACCGAAAGGCCGGTGCGGGTCGGGGCATCCCAGCTCGCCGTGATCACCGCCACCCTGCTGCCGCTGGAAATGGTCCGCTGGCCGGCCAGAACCGTGAGGTTCTGCGGCGTCGGCACGGTGTCCTCTTCCAGGCTCTCCGGGATCACCGGCGGCTCGCCCTCTTCGGTAGCAGAGTCGAACTCGAGCGCCGAGCCGTCGAAGAAGATCACGTCGAAGGTGATGGTGAGGCGCTGCCAGTCCAGATCGAAACCGTTGATCCGGAAGGGGCCGTCAATGTCGAGGTCGAGGATCTCGAAGGTGATGACCTCCTCGTCGAAGCCGCGCAGGCCGGCAAGGTTCGTCTGGATCGTGCCCTGCCAGCGCGGGTTCAGGAGCCCGTCGAACCATTTGGCGATCCGCCGGGCGTGGTTGTGGGTCAGCGCCTCGTAGGCGTCCACCGTCTGGGTCAGCACCTGCCCGGTCTCGGAGATGCGCGCCTCGTCCCGCCAGTGCCGCGCCGTGCCCTCGGTGTGGCTCGCCTCGGTGTTGGTGTACTTGACCACGATCTCGTTGGAGACCTTCAGCGGCCCCGAGGTGTCGCGCAGCTCGTAGCTGAGGATATGCCGGTCCGGGATCCTGACTGTCGGCTCGCGGAAGCGGCCGGCCGAGATGCCGATTTTGCCCGCGGCCGTGTAGCAGATCCGCCCCAGCATCGCGTTGAGGAAGCGCGCGACGATGTCCTTCGGCTCGGCGCTGAACTCGTAGGTGAGCGCGCCATGATAGCGGCCGATCACCGAGCCGCTGCGCGTCGTCAGCTCCTCGTCGGCAATGTCGGCCGCCTCGGTCAGGAAGTCGATGTCGATCTCGTCCCGGTCGATCTGGAGGCCATCGGCATGGGTCAGATAGTCGGCGAGCTGCAGCGCCAGATTCTGCGTCATCGTCCAGGTCGACGGATCGGCGCTGGACTGGCCGGCATCCCGCGGATCGAAGCAGCGGCTCCAGTATCCGACGAGGTTCGCGACCGGGATCCGGTTCGGATAGATGCGATTGAAGTCGGAATTGGAGACGCCGCCGGCCCGGATCATCAGGGTAGCCGCGCCGCGCAGACGGTGGGCCGTGCTCCAGATGGTCGGGAAGGTCTCCACCACGAGCTCGTAGGCCGTGTCCGTGCCGGTGCCGG
>JBBSSF010000611.1:0-2466 GCA_038242345.1 Hyphomicrobiales bacterium | reverse complement strand
TTCGGTCGGCGGTACCTCGGCGACCGAGGCCGATCCCCAGGCAGCCGAAGCGCTGGGCGCGCCCTCGGAGGGCCGGCGCCTGTCGCGGGCGCTGCAATCGGCCGGCGGCGTCCGGCCCGATGCCGATCTCTCCCGGGTGACACTCACCCGCAATGGCCGCCCGGTGGTGCTCGACCTGCGCTCCGCCGTGCTCGGCCGGGCCTTCCCGGACATGCTGCTCTTGGCCGGCGACCAGATCGAGGTTCCCTCCCGCGGCTGCTTCCAGGAAGCGCTGATGACGCCCTCGCCGGTGTCGCCACCGGGGGTAAAGGTGTTCCTGTCGAACCTGACGGTACCGGCCAGCTCCAACGCCCAGTCGGTGAACGGCAAGGAGACCCGGGAAATGCGCTGGGGCACGCGGCTGATGCAGGCGGCCGTCGGCATGAACTGCGTCGGCGGGGCGGTTGCCACCAATGCCGACCGCACCGTGGTGCTGATGACCCGCAACCCGGTCACCGGCACCTCGGCCGTGATCGAGCGGCGGCTGGAGGACATGCTCACCCGGGCGGACCGGGACGAGTATGACCCCTATCTGCTGCCCGAGGACGCCCTCGCCTGCTACGACAGCACCCAGACCAACCTGTTCGACGTCACCCGCAAGATCGGCCTGTCCATCGGCACGGCCAGCGGCCTGTGACCGCCATCGGCCGGGCCGGCCCGCGGCCGGTCCTGACCCGGGGATCCCTCCGGACCGGGGATTATACCAAAGGTTCCTTGAAAAGGATCCTTTGGCATTCCGATGCAGATCATCCATATTCTTGGGGCATATGGAAGATCTGCTGATCTTCAGGCGCGAGGGTGCGGTCAGCACGTGCGTGCGCCTGGTATCAGTCCTGGGCGCGCAGATCCGCCCCGAGCTCCGAGACCGCGGCCCGGCACTCCGCCACCAGCGGCGCCAGCGCCCCGAGCCCGGCATCGACCGCCCCGGCCTCTCCCGCCGCACAGGCGGCCTCCAGCGCGTTCAGCGCCGTGCGCAGGGCTCGCGCGCCGAACACCGCCGCCGATCCGGCCGTGCGATGGGCGATCCGGCCGGTGCCGGCGAGGTCACCGGCGGCGCGTGCGGCGGCAAGGGCCGCCTCCAGCCCGTCCAGCTCGGCGGCGAAGGCCGCCAGCCGCGCCTCCAGCGCCTCCGCGCCCAGCATCTCCGCCAGTTCGGCAATCGTCTCGTCCTCAAGCGTCCCGCCGGCGTCGCCCGGGTCCGCCGCCTCCGGCGCGTCGGGACGGCGGCCTGCCGGCACCGGCGGATCCTCCTCCCCCGCGTGCCCGAGGAGGGAGACCAGCAGGCGGCGGAGATCGGCGACGCGGACGGGCTTGTAGAGACAGCCCTGCATGCCGGCCGCCCGCAGTCCGGCCTCGGTATCGGGCATGGCATGGGCGGTGAGCCCGATGATGGGCACCTCCCGCGACAGCGCCGCCGGATCGGCCCGGATCGCCCGGGTGGCCCCGGGGCCGTCGAGACGGGGCATGCTCACATCCATGAGGATGAGATCGAAGCGTTCGGCGCGGGCCAGCTCCACGCCGTCGGCGCCATCCTCGGCCGCGCTCACCCGGCAGCCGAACAGCGCCAGGATCTCGCCGATGACCAGCCGGTTGGTGGGATTGTCCTCGACCACGAGCACCCGGGCGCCGCGGCGCGGCTGCGGCTCCCCGCCATCGGGCGTGGCCGGCGCGGCGGCCGGCGGCCGCGGCACGGTGGTCATGGACACGCGCAGCAGGAAGCGGCTGCCCGAACCGGGGGTGCTCTCGGCCGTCAGCGAACCGCCCATCAGCGTGGCGATGCGCCGGGCGATGGCGAGCCCCAGCCCGGTGCCGCGGGTGACCGGATCCCCCGGCGCGTCGATGGTCACGAACTCCTCGAAGATGCGCTCGATCTGGTCCGGCGGGATGCCGATGCCGCTGTCCTCGACGGCGATGTCGAAGCGGGCCTCGTCATCGTCGATCTGGGTGGCGGCGGCGCTCAGGCGGATGGTGCCGTCGCGGGTGAACTTGATGGCGTTGCCGACGAGATTGATGAGGATCTGGCGCAGCCGGTCGCGGTCGCCGATGACGTTCAGGGCCGGCAGGTCGAGACCGAGCAGGACCGCGTTGCCGCGGGCCTGGGCCGCCGGCCGGCTGATGGAGGCGACCTCCTCCAGAAGCCCCCCCAGATCGAAGGGCGCCTCGCGCAGCATCAGCACATCGGCCTGGAGCCGCGTGACATCGAGGGCATCGGCAATCAGGTGCAGCAGGATCTCGCCGGACCGGGTGGCGGTGTCCACATGGCCGCGCTGGCGGGCATCGAGGCTGGTGCCGCGCAGGAGATCCAGACTGGCGAGCACGCCGTTCAGGGGCGTGCGCATCTCGTGGCTCATGAAGGCGAGCAGGCTGGAGCGGGCCCGGGCGGCGGCCAGCGCCTCATCCCGGGCGGCGATGAGCTCCTGCTCGGCG
>JBBSSF010000610.1:0-2467 GCA_038242345.1 Hyphomicrobiales bacterium | reverse complement strand
TGCGCCGGCTGTTCCTGCGCAACGAGCTGGCCACCGGCTCCTACATGGTCGATGGCAAGCCGATCGCGATCCAGAACATCCGCGTGCCGATCCTGGCGGTGGGCACCGAGCGGGACCATGTGGCGCCCTGGCGGTCGGTCTACAAGATCCACCTTCTGGCCGACACCGATGTCAGCTTCATCCTCGCCTCGGGCGGCCACAATGTCGGCATCGTCTCGCCGCCCGCCAACAAGAAGGCCCATCACCGCTATCGGGATCAGCCCGTCGGTGCCGACGTGCTGAGCCCCGAGGAGTGGATGGAGACCGTTGCCGAGCGGCCCGGCTCCTGGTGGCCGACCTTCGCCGGCTGGCTGGACACCCATTCGGATGGCGTCCGCATCGCCCCGCCCCCGATGGGCGCGCCGGAAAAGGGCGTGCCCCTCCTGGGCGACGCGCCCGGGCTCTATGTGCACGAGCACTGATACCAAAGATCCTTGAAAAGGACTCTTTGGTATTCCGATGCAGATTTCTCATGCCATTGGTGCATATGAGAAATCCGCTGTCCTTCAGGCGCATGGTGCGGTCAGCACTTTGTGCGCCTGGTATGAGTCACAGGCATCCGGAGAGAATGGCCCGGCCTTACGGCCGGGTGCGTCTCCGCTCCCGTCCTCTGCTGAAATGGGCAACGGCCCGGTCCCCTGTAAAAGGGGCCGGGCCGTGGTCATTTTGGGGGCCGGGAGAGTGCCGGAGAGGGAAGGCCGACGTTCAGGCGAGGCGCCGGGCGAGGAAGAAGCGGCGGCTGCCCGGTGGCAGATCCTCGATCACGCCGACGGGCTCGAAGCCGTGCTTGCGGTAGAAGCCGGGGGCCTGGAAGGCATAGGTGTCGAGCCAGATGCCGATGCAGTCCTCGTCCCGAGCGAGCTGTTCGATGCGGGCGAGCAGACGGCGCCCGTTGCCGCGGCCGCGCTGGCCTTCGGGCACCACCAGCATCTCCACATGCAGCCAGCGGAAGAAGATGGCGCCATAGGCGCCGCCGACGGTCTCACCGGTCTCGTCGCTGAAGCTCAGGGTGAAGGGCCTGTAGTCGGTCGGCCCCATCTGCGCCCGGTTATAGGCGATGAGCCGGTCCCAGATGATGCGGCGGTCGGCGTCCGGATCTTCGGACAGGTGCAGGTGCAGCTCTCCGGTGGACATCAGGGCTCCGTTCTGTCGCTTTGGGGGGCGCCCCTTTCGGGATCAGACCGCCCGCATGTGGTTGTCCCAGGCGATGCGGGAGGTGGCGAGCGGCCGGGCAACGCCCGGGGCCAGCGTCTCCACGGCGCCGAGGCCCGAGGTCACGAGGATGGTGCGATCGGCAAAGGGCGCGACACCGCAGCCATCGGGCAGCCGGGCCTCGCCGACGGCGGTTTCCGTCACGGTGTCGACGAGCGTCACCTGCCCGCCCACCGGGCTGGAAAAGGCGATGTAGCGGCCGGTCGGATCGGCGGCCGCCGAGCCGATATAGCCCTTGAAGCCGCGCCGGCTGTCGCCATCCAGCGGCACATAGGTGAGGCCGCGGTCGCGGCTCACCCGGGCGATCATCGGCACGTCGTCGGCAACGCTGCCGCGCCACTGGGCGCCGATCCAGATGGCGCCGGTGGCATCCAGCGCCAGATGGCGTAGGCTGAGGCGCCGCAGCGACGGCGGCGCATCGAAACGGGCGGTCTCGTCCCCGGTTCCGGCATCGAGGAACACGATGGAGGGCTCCATCGCATCCGGCTCCAGCTCCAGGCGCGGAAAGTCCGGATGGGTGCGCACGCCGCCATTGGCGACGAGGATCGAGCGCCCATCCGCCGAGAGGATCAGCTCGTGCACGCCGATGCCGCCGCCGGAGAACTCGCCCACCCGGGCAAAGCCTGCCGTCGCATCATAGATGCCGACGGCGCTGCGGCCGTCCTCCTCATAGGCATTCTCGGCGATGTAGACCCGGCGGCCATCGGGCGAAAAGGCGCCATGGCCCTCGAAATGGCGGCCCTCCGGCGCCTCGAAGGCCACCGGATCCGTGGCGCCGGAAAGGTCGATCGCCAGCCCGTAGGTACCCGGACGCCGGGCGATCACCACCACCCGGGCGCGGTCCGGCGCGACGGCCATGGCATGGCCGCGGTCCGGCAGGTCCCAGCTGCGGCGGGTAGCGCCGCTGCGGTCCATGCGGGCGAGCACATGGCGGCCATCAGGCAGACGCGCGCAGGCGAGGAAGCCGGCAGGACCGGCGGAGGCCCGTCCCGGACCGGAAAAGCCGAGGCCTGCCAGCAGGCCGCCGAAAATGCCCATCATCCGCCGCCGGTCAATCGCCATCGAGCGCATTGAAGCCCACCGTCAGATTGTTGCCGACCGCCACATCCTGCACCAGCCGCTCGCGCGCGGCGCCCAGGGCATTGCGCACGGCGATCAGGGCCTTGCGGCCATCCTCGGTGGTGATGGCGGCGCCGACGGGAACGGCGAGCCTGCC
>JBBSSF010000609.1:0-2472 GCA_038242345.1 Hyphomicrobiales bacterium | reverse complement strand
GGCGGCGGCGGCCGACAGCAGGCTGACGGTGAAGGTCATGGTCGTCGGCGTGGTGCCGGTGCCCTCGGCGAGACGCACGTCGGCGACCGACAGGCCATCATCATTGAGGATGGTGGCGATGCCCTCATTGTCGGAGATCTGCGCCCCGGTGACCCCGGTCAGGTGAATGCGGAAGGCCTCGTCGGCCTCCACCACCCGGTCGCCCACCAGCTCGACATAGACGTTCTGGCTGGTCACCCCGGGGGCGAAGGTGAGGGTGCCGCGCTGGTCGACATAGTCGCTGCCGGCCCGGGCCGTGCCGTCGGAGAGCGCATAGCTGACGGTCACCGGCGTCGCCGACGGGGCCGAGAGCCGGACCGGGATCACCGCGTAGCCGTTCGGCGACCCGTTGCCCTCGGCAACCGAGACGTCATCGACGAAGGCCGTCACCGCCGCCGCACCATTGCGCACCGCAAACAGGAAGCGGCCGGGATCGCCGATGTTGCTGGCATTCTCCAGATCGAGCAGCGCCGCCTGATTGCCCGACTGCGACAGCTCATAATAATTGACGCCGTTGCCGGAGGTGTAGCCCGCCCGCGCCAGCACGCCGCCCAGGCCGCCCGACCCGCCGGAGGCATCGCCGGTCGTCCAGTCGACCTGCTCGTACCGGAACTCGATGTTGAAATCGCCGGTGTAGTTTCCCCGCGCGTCAGAAACGGCGGTCAGGCGAATCTGGAAGGCGTTCAGCTTGTCCGTGTGATAGGAATAATAGCCGACATCATCCCAGGTTGCCGTGAACACATGGTTTGCGGTGTCGAGATCATACCAGACCAGGTTCGTGCCGGTGGAGGTGCCACCCGGGCTGGCAGCAACCGCGCCGCCGCGGGTGTCCACATCCGCCCAATAAGCGGCAATCATCGGGTTGTTCGTCTGGCCGGTGATCGCCGTCGGCGTATAGGTGCCGGTCGCCTGAGCAAATGTCACGCTGCCATTATTGTTCAGATACAGCCCGGAATAGACATTTCCGAAGAAATTCAGGCCTTCACCGAACACCGAATGAAGATCGATAAAGGATGTATAAGAATCATCATTTCGATTGAGAACGTTTTCACCAAATCCGGCAGAGCCACCAAGACCATTGACGAGTTCGTTCGACATGGCACGCCTCCGGGCTAGCGAATAAAGTGTGCCGACCATAGGCCCGCACCTGCATCACGTCAGGCCCCTTCGGGGCATCAGCAGATGGCTGTTTTTTCCTCAATTGCATATGAAACTGGCATGAGAGCCATTCGCAGGCGTCCGGAACCCCGGGGGCGCCCTGCCCTTCAAGCGGGTGGCGTTCGCTTTTGTCTTGCCGCGGGCGCGAAAGGCGCGTACAAAACCGCTCGGTCAGCATGGCAAATTGTCTCGGTTCTTCAATGAACTGTTGCCTGTGTCCGGCTCCTTGCGCGGCTCCTCCCCCGCAAAAATGCCCAGAAGGTTCGACCGGAATGATTCAGCCCCGCTTCGACGTGCTCGGCATCGGCAACGCGATTTACGATGTCCTGGCATCCGTCGATGACGACTTTCTCGTGCGCGAACGGCTTGTGAAGGGCGAGATGCGGCTCGTTGACGCCGCCCGGTCCCGGCAGATCTACGACCGCATCGGTCCTGCGGTGCGCGCCTCCGGCGGCAGCGCCGGCAACACCGTGTCCGGTGTCGCCGCCCTCGGCGGCCGGGCCGCCTTCATCGGCAAGGTGGCCGATGACGCCGTGGGCGATGCCTATGGCCATGACATGCGCGGCTTCGGCGTCCATTTCGATGTGCCGCCACTTTCCGGCGGGGCGCCGAGCGCCACCTCGATCATCCTCATCACCCCGGATGGCGAGCGCACCATGAACACCTATCTGGGCGCCTGCCAGCATCTGGGACCGGCCGACGTGGATCCCGATCTCGTCGCCGCCTCGGCCATCACCTATCTCGAAGGCTATCTCTGGGATCCGCCGGCCGCCAAGGACGCCTTCCGCAAGGCCGCCCACATCGCCCATGCCGCCGGCCGCCGGGTGGCCCTCACCCTGTCCGACGCCTTCTGCGTCGACCGCTGGCGGAGCGATTTCATCGATCTGCTGCGCTCGGACACGGTGAACCTGCTGTTTGCCAACGAGCACGAGCTGAAGGCCCTCTATGGCAGCCCGTCGGTGGCCGATGCGGTCGCCGCCCTCCAGGAGGACTGCCCGCTCGCCGCCGTCACCCTGGGTGCCGAGGGCTCCCTGGTCGTCACAGGCTCCGAGGTGATCGCGGTTCCGGCCGCCCCGGTGGATCAGGTGGTGGACCTCACCGGTGCCGGCGATCTCTATGCCGGCGGCTTCCTCTACGGGCTCGCCAACAACCGGCCGCTTGCCGAATGCGCCACCCTCGGCAGCCTGGCGGCCTCCGAGGTGATCCGCCATGTCGGCGCGCGGCCGCAGTCTTCGCTGGCCGACCTCGCCCGCCTCAGCCGCGCCGCGGCGTGAT
>JBBSSF010000608.1:0-2474 GCA_038242345.1 Hyphomicrobiales bacterium | reverse complement strand
TGGCGATGGGGCGGGGGGGGAGACCCCCCGGGCGCTGCACCATGCCGTCAGGCGCCCAATGTCGTCGGTGTCATGCATGGCGTGGTCTCTGCAGGCACAAGCGAGTTCAGGCCCGCATCCGTCAGGATGCGGGCCTGGGATCATAGCCAGTCCGGGCGCGAGATATAAGGATCGGAGCGCATCGGGACCGTGGCCCCGAAGGCCCCCACGATCCCATCCGCCATGGTGCCCGGGAAGGCGACCGCAACGGGGGCCTCTTTGGTGATGCCGGGGGAGAGCATAATCGGCGCCCGGGCCCCGCATCGCGATTCAGAGACTGCATCCGCGAGGGCGGCAAAGGCCGCGGTGTCGGCGGATGACAGGGCCGGCATCCCGCACCACGGGGCATCCGTGCGCGGGATATGCCGCATGGTGGCCGGCGGGTCTCCCTGCCCGACCGTGACGGGGATCGTGACTGCTGCGGCTTTCTCGCGCCGCGGCGCGGCCTTGATCGCCGCCGCCACGTCTGCGCGGCTCAGCGTGCCCCATGCGGATGCCGGCACGTCAGCGCGGAAAGCGGCCCAGGCGGTTCTGGCCCCGGACGACCCGGTCAGGATCCCGACTCCATCGCCGGTCACGCGAACAGACAGGGGGGCCGATGGAGACGAGAAATGGGCGTGCATGACGGCGAGCACGCCGCGGGGGATGGCGATGTCGGGCATGATGCGGCTCTCATGAAAAAATCTGGCGGTCTGCCATCGCTGCCCCGGGCTGGCCGGGGCAGAAAGAGCGGGCCGGTCAGGCGATCATCTCATCGTTGACATAGCGCCGGGCGGCATCCTCCGGGCTGGTAGCGTCGGTCCAAAGGGTGTCCCCGTTGGTGCAGCAGCCGGCCCGGAGGGCCTCGGGGATCCACAGGATGGTGACGCCATCCACGGTGTGGATTTCAACGTCTTCCCCTTGGGTGAGGATGGCGGCGGCTTCCGCGCGCATGTCCAGAGGGCGAATGGTCTCCAGCATGATGGTCCGGTCATCATCATCCATGGCGGCATAGGCGGCGGCGGTGTAGGTGGTCTGCATGATCGTGTCTCCCGGGTGTGCCCCGGTCCGGGGCGGTGTGGGTGGCGTCCGGGGCTCCGTCCGCCGATGGCCAATACATACGCGGCAGCGCCGCGCATGTCAACAGGGGCGGTGGCACAGCCTGCGATTTTTGTGGGGGGCAGATGATCATCGGAAAGGTGCGGCTTGCCGACGCGACCTATCGGGTCAAGTGGGAGCGCGGCTCGCCCGTGTGCGGCGGGTCGCTCGGCGCCCCTGATTGCTGGTGCTCTACGCGGAGGCGATCGGCAGATGTCCGGATGGCAAGGGCAGCGGGGCGACCGGCACCAGCGGGGCTATGGCTCGACCTGGACGCGGATCCGGGCCGACGTGCTCCGGCGCGACGGTGGCCGGTGCTGCCAGTGCGCCCGGGAGGGGCGGGCGACCCCGGCGACGGAGGTGGACCACATCGTGCCGCGCTGCCGGGGCGGGACCGATGTTGTGGCCAACCTGGAGGCGCTCTGCCGGGAGTGCCATGCGGCCAAGACGGCACGAGAGGCCGCGGCTGCCAGTGGGCGCCGGCCACCCTGTCCGCGGGGCCGGTTCGGGCCCGATGGGCGCCCGGTCTGGGGCTCGGGCCAAAGGTGACGGCCGACCACAGGGGGATGGGGGTTTCCATCCTCGTGGCTTGGGCCCTGGGTACCGTCTGGGGGCTCGGAAAATCATAAACCCGCAGAAAAAAGGTTTTGCCGATGGGTGCGCGAGGTCGCAAATCGGCGGCATCGCAGGAAATCGCGGTGCCCACCGGGGTCGTCGAGACGATTCAGCGGCCGGATGCGCCGTATGACCTGACCGACGAGCAGGCCGCCGAATGGTGGTCGATCGTGAACGGGATGCCTGCGGACTGGTTCCCGCGTGAGACGCACGGGATGTTGAGCGACTATTGCCGGCATGTCGTGAAGTCTCGCCGGGTCGCGCAGATGGTTGCGGCCGCGGAGGAAGAGAAGGAGCTGGACGTCGAGAAGCTGGACCGCCTCTACAAGATGGCGGATCGCGAGAGCCGCGCGGCCTCCTCTCTGGCGACCCGGCTGCGGATCACGCCCCAGTCCACCCGGTCTCCGAACGCCCGGAAGCCGCCGATGGTGCAGAAGCCATGGGAATGAGGCGCCCGTCGCGCCGGCCCGCGCCGCCGGTCGCGCAGAGCCGGGCCGAGCGGAACATTGCGTGGATCGAACGGTACCTGCGGGTGCCGGAGGGGCGGAATGTCGGCCAGCCGGTGCGGCTGCGGGAATGGCAGAAGGCCGAGCTTCGGCGGATCTATGACAACCCGGCCGGGACGAGGCGGGCGATCCTGTCGTTCGGGCGCAAGAACGGGAAGACCGCGCTCTCGGCGATGATCCTGCTGCTGCACCTGTGCGGCCCGGAGGCGCGGCGGAACAGCCAGTTGTTCAGCGCGG
>JBBSSF010000607.1:0-2476 GCA_038242345.1 Hyphomicrobiales bacterium | reverse complement strand
CAATGCCGTCCTGGTCGTGCCGGAAGTGTCGCGGCTCAGGGTCTATATCAACGGCCGCGCCATCCTGGTCACCGCCCTCAACGCGCCGGAACAGCCGGTGCAGGTGACGGCGGACGTGCCGCCGGGCGTCCTCGTGCCGGGGCCCAACCGGATCCGCGTCGAGGTCAGCCAGCGCCACCGGGTGGACTGCTCGGTGGACGCCACCTACGAGCTGTGGTCACGGATCGAGCCGCGCTACACCGGCTTCTCCTTTGCCGGCGGCCGGGTTCCGGTGCTGCGTCTGGCGGATCTGCCCTCGGTCGGCGTCGATGACACCGGCGCCACCCGGATCCGGGTGCTGCGGCCCGATGGTCTCGACAATGACATGGCGGCGCGGCTGCTGAAGGTTGCCCAGGCGATCGCGCTGCGCGGCCGCTTCGATCACCCGGTGGTCGAGGTGGTGTCCCCCGAGGACCGGGTCCTGCCGCGGGCCGGCGTGATGAATGTCGTCCTGGCGCCGGCCCCCGTGCTGACCTCCCTGATGGCGACGCCGCCGAATGACGCCTCGGTGCGGCCGGTGGCGGTGCTGCGCAACGATCCGGTCACCGGCGTCCCGACCCTGGTGCTCTCCGGCCCGGCCTGGCCCGATGTGGACGTGGCGGCCGAGCGCTTCCAGGTGGCGGCCTTCGATGCCGAACGGGATGCGGTGCGCGGGGCGCGGCTCTGGCGCTCGCCCGACATTCCGACCTTCACCGGCGACCAGACGGTGACGCTGGCCGAACTCGGCGTGCTCACCGAGGAATTCTCCGGCCGGCGCTATCAGACGAATTTCTCGATCCGCCTGCCGTCGGATTTCTATGCCGCGGCCTATGGCGTCGCCGAGCTGCGGCTGGATGCGGCCTACAGCGCCGAGGTCATGCCGTCGAGCCGCATCGACGTCTATGTCAATGACAGCCTGACGGTGACGGTGCCGATCACCGGCCGGCGGGGCGGGCTGTTCCAGCAATGGCCGGTGCGCATGGTGATGCGCCATTTCCGGCCGGGCGTGAACGAGATACGCATCGAGGCGGTGCTGAAGACCGAGGCGGACGAGGTGTGCCTGCCCGGGGCGACCATGCTCGGCAAGGGCCGCTTCGCGCTCTTCAACACCAGCCAGATGAGCTTCCCGGATTTCGGCCGCATCGGCCGGCTGCCCAATCTGGCAGCCTTTGCCGCCAGCGGCTTCCCCTATGACGAGTTCCGCCAGACGCTGGCGGTCCAGACCGCCGTCGACGAGCCGGCGACCCTCGGTTCGGCCGCGACCATCCTTGCCCGCATGGCCATCAGCCGCGGTCAGGTGTTCCCGACCGATCTGACACAGAATGCGGCGGACCTGTTCAACCGCTCGGCCCTGCTGGTCGGCGCGATGCCCTTCCTCGCCCCCTCGGTCATGACCCAGATGGGGCTGTCGGAGGAGCTGCGCTCGCGCTGGACCGGGCCGGTGTCGGAGGATCCGGCGCGGGCGGCCTCGGACCGCTTCTCGGCGATGATCGACCGGCTGCGCAAGGCCAATGCCGCCAGCCGGCCCCTGGCCGTCGAGCCGGTCCAGACGGCGGTCAATCCCGATCTCGCCCTCGGCGATTCCAGTGCCACCCGGGATCTCTATGCCCAGTGGCGCACCACGCTGACCGAGGGGAGCTGGTTCGGCCGGATGCGCCAGTCCTTCGCCGACTGGTTCCAGCAGAATCTCGACGCCACCCTCAGGACCATCTCGCTGTCGGGAACTCTCAGCCAGCAGATCGACTTCTCCACCCGGGCGCTGATCCTGTTCGCCCAGGCGCCGGCTCCCTCGGGCTCCAACCAGCTGTGGACCCTCGTCACGTCGCCCACTCCGGCGCTGCTCAGCAAGGGCGTGGAGGTGGTCACGGCGGCCAATGTCTGGATCCGGCTCGATTCGCGCGCCGCCGCCTACCGGGAAGACACGGACAGCTTCCAGACCTTCCACACCAACGATGTCTTCTTCATCCCGACGGCGCCGCTGTCCTTCATCAACATGCGCCTGATCGCGGCCAACTGGTTCTCGATCAACGTGCTGTTCTATGCCGCGGGTCTGCTCGTCACCTGCATCCTGCTGGGCGCCAGCACCTGGGCCCTGGTCCGCCGCATGGGGAGGCACACATGAAAGCGCGGCATCGGCTCGGCGCCGGCCTCCTCGGTCTGGTCCTCGGTGTCCTGCTGCTGGCGGGGGCGGGGCCCTCGCTGGCCCAGTCGGGTCCCGGCGCCACCCGGCTGCCGCCCGCCTACTGGCAGGCCTACAAGGCCAGCTTCCTCAAGGAGGATGGCCGGATCGTCGATGACGCCAATGGCGGCATCAGCCATTCCGAGGGGCAGGGCTACGGGATGCTGCTCGCCGTCGAGTTCGACGATGCGGCAGCCTTCGCGATGCTGTGGACCTTCACCCGCACCCAGCTTCTCATCCGCGATGACGGGCTGGCGGCGTGGAAATGGGATCCGAATT
>JBBSSF010000606.1:0-2478 GCA_038242345.1 Hyphomicrobiales bacterium | reverse complement strand
GCAGATTTTCCAGGATCATCTGCGCGAAATCGCTGGCCACCGCGTCCCGGTCGGGCACATCGCGCCGGCGGCCTTCGGAGACCTTCAGCAGGTCGATCAGCTCGTCATTCCAGTCCACCGCCAGAGTGCGGTGCGGCGACAGGCTTTCCACCGTGAACGGGCCGGCGACGCGCACCTTCGTGCTGTCGGTGTAGGGCCGGTCATAGAGATATTCGAAATCCGCCTTGGCGGCGATGGAGGCGTCGATTTCCTGCTGGCGGGCGATGCGGGCGGCCCAGAAACGGGCAAGCGGCGCGGCCGCGGCCTTCGGCCAGTCCTTCGGCGCTTCGCGCGGGATCTCCCATTCCAGAAAGCCGTCGGCCGGCGCCGTCTCGCCGGAGGGCAGCGGCACGGTGCCGGCCGTGCGGAAGTCGATCGTCTTGCCCGCCCGGCCGCCGGTGGTCACCTTGAACGGCGTGGCATGGCCGGAGAGCGCCGCGTTCAGATCGGCAATGGCAGCCTCCACCGCCGGCTGCAGCCGCTCCCAGAGGACGTCGATCTCGGCATTATCTGCAATTCGACCAAGCATTATATGGGGCACGCGCTCATAGACGAAGCCCTGCCGCACCCGGTTGAAGGTGGGGCTGGTGCGGGGCACGGAGCGGGTGATCTCGGCTTCCTTGCGCTGCCCCTCCGGGCTGTCGGCGAGCAGATAGAAGGGATAGCGCGCGCCCATGAGGCGGGAGCGGGCGAGGGCGATGGCCACCCGGCTGGTGTCGATGGTGATCCAGCGCCGCCCCCACTGCTCCGCCACATAGGCCGTGGTGCCGGAGCCGCAGGTGGGATCCAGCACGAGATCACCGGGATCCGTGGCCATCAGGATGCAGCGCTCGATGACTTTGGTTGAAGTCTCGACGACATATTTCTTATCTGAAGAAAAACCAGCAACTGTCGTGTCTGTCCATAAATCAGAAATTGGAAATGATGAAAAATCATCTAGAAATCGGACATATCTAAGCGTATTTCCCGCAGGTGTGATGCGAGAGGATTTTTTTAGTCTGTCCATTCCAATTTCATTTGTCTTCCATCGGCCTTTTTCTGATGGGCGAAAATTTACACCATAAAGCGAAACTGGGAACCATCCAGATGCCCCCTCGCCCTTGTCTCGACCTATGCTCTGGCTTGTAATGTTGTCTCGTGTAAGTATTTTGCATTTATTTTCGTCTATTTCAACGCCTGGATATTGAGAAATGCTTTCTATAAAACCAAATTCATCTTTATAATAATTATATCCCGAGGTACCTGATCCACCAATTTGCTTATCCTTGAAAATTTTCCGGACCTTGGCGTTGGTCTTTTTTCTCGCAGACCACAATGCATAATCAAAAGTTCCACCAAGAAACTCTCTCGTTGATCCAGATGTTTTGACGAACGCGATTGATGCAATGCAATTCTCATCCCCGAACACCTCGTCCATCACGGCGCGCACGCGGTGGACATTCTCGTCGCCGATCTGGACGAAGATGCTGCCGCTGTCGGCGAGCAGGTCGCGGGCGAGCGTCAGCCGGTCGCGCAGATAGGTGAGATAGGAGTGGATGCCGTCGCGCCAGGTATCGCGGAAGGCGCGCACCTGTTCCGGCTCCCGGGTGACATGGGCGCGGTCGCCATCCTTCACGTCGCGGGAGGTGGTGGACCACTGGAAATTGGAATTGAACTTGATGCCATAGGGCGGATCGAAATAGATGCACTGCACCTTGCCGCGCAGGCCCTCGCGCTCGGCCAGCGAGGCCATGACGGAGAGGCTGTCGCCGGCGATCATCCGGTTCGACCAGTGGCCATCGTGCTGGTAGAACTCGGTGGCCGCCTCGGCATCGGGCAGGCCGTTGAAATCGGCGAACAGATCCGCCATCGGCGCCTCGGCCGCGGCCTTGGCATCCGCCCGGGCCTTCGTCGCGCGCTTCAGGTCGTCGATCAGGACGCGCGGGTGCACCTTCTCCTGAATGTAGAGCGGCGGCGCCTGGACGATCAGCGGCGTCTCGTTCTGGGCGTCCTTGCCGCGCCAGACCAGCTGGGGATCGAGATCCCGGTTGCGTCGCTCATAGGCCAGCCGGATCGGCGTCTTGTCCTCCGCCGACATGATGGACTCGAACTCCGCCGTCGGGATGTTCTTGCGCGTGGCCTCATGGGTCAGCGCGTCGATCTCGATGGGTTTCTTGGCCATCTTCACTCGTCCAGTCGTTCGGGTCGTCTCGGATAGGGGCGGGGTGCCGGCGGGCGGCGTCAGGCGGCGGCTGCCGCGCGCGGCAGGCTGTCCATCAGCTTGCCGAACTCGGCCTCGATCTCGAACACCGAGGTGAACTCGGCGAACTGCCAGCGCCCGAAGCCGCCGACATTGTTCACCCCCGGCACCCAGTAGGTCCGCATGGTGTTGGCCTTCTCCTTGGCGTCCTCGCCGCGGAAACCCTTGATCTCGACCACGAGACTGAGGGGATCCGGATG
>JBBSSF010000605.1:0-2487 GCA_038242345.1 Hyphomicrobiales bacterium | reverse complement strand
ATTTCTCATATGCGCCAATGGCATGAGAAATCCGCATCGGACTACCAAAGAGTCCTTTTCAAGGATCTTTGGTATGATCCATCCGGCTCGCGCGCAGCCGGCCCGTTTCCGGCCCCTGCGCCACGCCGCCCAGACCATAGACCGTCGCCAGCCGCGTGAGGGCGAGGCCGAGAACGATCTTGCCCGAGCGCGCCGGCCAGCTCCGTTCGCGCTCGGCTGTCTCCAGCCCTTTCAGGAAGCAGCAGACATCGATCAGGATGCCGGAGAGCTCCGGCCCGACGGCGGCGAGCGCCCGTTCCACCCGCAGCCGGGCTTCAAGCGCGGCATCGGTCAGGTCGCGCCCGATGCCCCCCGCCCCGCCGCCGCCGGCGCGCACCGGCGCCCAGCTGGCCGACAGCGACGGCATCATCTGTCCGCGGGTGAAATCCGCCCTGAGGCGCTCCCCCGCCTCCAGCTGTTCCGGCGCGATGGCGCCGCGGCGGGCGAGCCAGCCGAGCGGGCTCTCCTTCAGGTCCACCATCGGCCCGGCCGCCCCCGACGCCGGATCCAGCCGCTGCACCGCCCCGTGTTGGGCCCGGAACCCCGCCTCGCTGCCGGAAAGCGCCCGGCGCAGCCGCGCCCGGCCGGCCGGCGTCGCCACCATCGCGCCATCCGGCCCGCGCACGATCAGCTCGTCCCGCTCCATGGCCGCCCTCAGCTCCGGCGCCACCCGGGCCGGCGCGCCGCTGGCCGGCCGCAGCGTGCCATCCGCCTCCAGCCGCCCCCGCCGGTCCCCCAGCACCCGCAGCACGCCGAGACTTGTCGCCGCGGCAGCGCCCCGATCCGCCTGCCCGCCCTGCGGCTGCGCGCCCCTCGGTTGTTTCGTCATCTTCCCCTCGTCCCGCCACCGGCCGCCTCCCCGCTCGCCCGCGATCGGACGCCTCCGGGGAGAGGATCCCGAAATATGAATAAATTCCTATCACGGGAATCCCGAGGGCGAGTCGCGGAAAGCGCGATTTCCTGTGGACTATGCAACGCCCGCGCGTTTTTCCGTGGTCGGGCGGGCATCCGGTGGCGGCAGACGGACCGGATCGGGCGGGCGGCGCGCGGAGGGGGGCGCGTCGGCGGAAAACAGGCCGGCGAGCGGCGACGGCCGGGCCAGCAGGAAGCCCTGGGCCATGTCGATGCCGAGGCGGCGGACCTCGTGCAGCAGGCTCTCGGTCTCCACGCATTCGGCGACGGTGACGACGCCGAGGGTGCGCCCGACGCTGGCCATCGCCTCCACCAGCAGGGCATCGCGCTGGGTGGTGGTCATGGCGCGGATGAAGCTGCCGTCGATCTTCAGATAGTCGGCATGGAACTGGCGCAGATAACTGAAGGAGGAGAAGCCCACGCCGAAATCGTCGATGACGATCTTGGACCCCTTGGCCCGCGCGGCGGCGGCAAAGTCGACCGCCGTGGTGAGGTTGTTGATGAAGGCGGTTTCCGTCACCTCGAAATGGATCTGGGCCGGATCGACCCGTCCGGCGGTCATGATCTCGTCCACATAGGTCCACAGCGCCGGATCATCGAGGGAATTGGCGGACAGGTTGACCGCCACGGAGATTTCCGGGTGGGCCCGCAGATAGGGGCCGAAATCGCGCACCAGCGCCTTCAGCACCCAGCGGTCGATATCCCCCATCAGGCTGTAGCGTTCGGCAATCGGGATGAAGAGACCGGGCGAGATCATCGTCCCGTCCTCGTCGCGCAGCCGCAGCAGGATCTCGAAATGCCGGTGGCCATCGACCTGCGACCGCAGGTCGAACACCTCCTGGCCGAACAGCACGAACCGGTCGAACTCGATGGCCGCGCGCAGGCCCGAGGCCAGCGTGATGTCCTTGCGGTGACGATCGGCCTCGCCGACGCCGGACTGATAGATGGAGACCTGGTTGCGCCCGGCATTCTTGGCCGCATAGCAGGCGACATCGGCCTCCTTCATCAGCTCCACCGGATCGCGATGGGAGCCCTCGATCTCCGTCAGGCCGACGCTGGCGCCGATGCCATAGACCTTGTCCTGCCACTGGAACGGGAAGCCGCGCACTGCGCTGACCACCGCATTCGCCACCCGCTCGGCCGCCTGAATCGGGCAATCGAACAGCAGCAGCGCGAACTCGTCGCCGCCCAGCCGGGCGACGATATCGCCATGACGCACGCAGCCGCTGAGGAGCCGCCCGACCTCCCGGAGCAGCGCATCGCCGGCCGCATGGCCGGCACTGTCGTTGACGATCTTGAAGCGGTCGAGATCGATGAAGCAGAGGGCGTGCCGGCTGGCCCGGTCGCGGGTCTCGGCGCACAGCCCCGTCAGCGCGCGCTCGAAGGCGAGCCGGTTGGGCAGCCCGGTCAGGGCGTCGTGCAGGGCCGAATAGGCGAGCTCGCGCTGGAGGGTGCGGGTCCGGGTGACATCCTGGAACACCAGCACCGCGCCCAGCACCGCCCCGTCGACGGAGCGCACCGGGGCGGCCGAATCCT
>JBBSSF010000604.1:0-2496 GCA_038242345.1 Hyphomicrobiales bacterium | reverse complement strand
GCAGTTCGGCTGCGCCTTCCTCGTCTCCAGCGCCGTGGCGGCGGCCCAGAATGGCACCGCCTATCCGATGACGCTGGCGATTGCCGGCTGCGGCGGGCTGGCGGCGCTGCTGTGGTTCACCCTGGGCCGGCGCCTGTCGGCCTGAACCTGTTGCGAGGAGGCCGGGCGGGGCTTTCCGCCCGGAGGAGGGCGCACCGCGTTGCCGGCGGGGGTGCGCCGGCGGGGCTCAGCCCTCGTGCGGCCGGGCCCGGACATAGCCCCGGGACTGGTGATGCACGGCCGTCTCCAGCTCGGCCCTCAGGGTCGCGACTTCGTCGAGAAGGGCGGCAATGCAGCGCCGCGCGCCCCCCATTTCCGCAATGAGATCATCCACCGCGTCCCCCGCGGTCACCGGCTGGGATTTGCCCATCTATCGACCTCCTGATTGAGGCCCGGAGGATTCCACCGGATCGCCGCCAGCATAAGGGGGGCGGCAATGGAATCGGTGGACAAGCCGCCGCCTGCCGCCGGCCGGACGCAGCGGCAGGACGGGTGTGTCCCCGGGGCCGCGCCGGGGCCATGCCGCGGGGAGGGAGTGCGCCCGCCCGGATGCCCGGCGGACAGCCGCGACAGGGGCGGCACGCGCCGGACGGAATCGCGGCGCACAGGCGGAAGACGCTGACCGGCAGAGAGAAGGAGAGGGGAGAGAGCATGGCCGACAGGGCCGGAAACGGATGGTCGGAGTGGCAGGATTTGAACCTGCGACCCCCTCGTCCCGAACGAGGTGCGCTACCAGGCTGCGCTACACTCCGAAGTCCGTCTTGTCTTTCCTGCGTTCTCCCGAACGGGAACTGGCCGACCGGAGGACCCGGCTGCCGCCTCGCCTGCCTCCACATGCCCGAAGGGACGCGGAGGCCCGGAAGACAGAAGGGAATGGTCGGAGTGGCAGGATTTGAACCTGCGACCCCCTCGTCCCGAACGAGGTGCGCTACCAGGCTGCGCTACACTCCGACATTTTCACCTGAAGCCCGGGAGGCTTCCGGTGGCATCTTTTCCAAGTGCTCGGGATGAAAAGCCGATCTTCTCGGCCGTTCAGGCATTTGGAGCAGCCGCCCGGACTGTTCGTCCCGGCGACGTGGGGGCTTATAGCCAGCTCCCGGCCGGCCCGCAAGACCGAAAACGCACGGGGCCGGTGCCGACGCGGCGCCGCGGCCCCGCCCGCAGGGCCGCTCCGCATCACAATTCCATGACAGGCAAGGCAAATTCCTGACCGGACGGGATCGCTCTCCGGCTGGACCGGACAGGGCGACGGGGCGGCGGCGCGGCCGGCGGGATTCGGCCGGACGACTTCGGGAGGGCGCACGACCGGACGCGCGGGTGCCGGGAAGATCGCGGCCGTCCGGGGGCCGGCCGGTCAGGCCGCGGCTCCGGCTTGCGCCGGCCGGGGCGCGCGGGGCAGGATTCGGCCGGACGGAGGCCGATCGGGCCGGCCGGGCGATTCGGTGCGGCCGCATCCCCGGGGCGGACCGGCCGGCCGGGCAGAACAACAAGACAGGGAGGTCCGTTCCTCATGGGAACACTGGTGCATGACCGGGAGTTCGATCCGCGCTACGGGCAGGTGGTGACGCTTTCCGAGCGGGTGCGCCGGCTGACGGCAGCCAATCCTGGGCCGTTCACCTTTCACGGCACCAACACCTTCCTGATCGGCCGGGAGGAGGTGGCGGTGATCGATCCGGGGCCGGAGGATCCGGCCCATGTGGCGGCGATCGTGGCAGCGGCCGGAGCCGACCGGATCCGCCACATCGTCGTCACCCACACCCACCGCGACCATTCCCCGGGCGCGGCGCTCCTGAAGGCGCTGACCGGGGCCGAGATCCTCGCCGAGGGGCCGCACCGGGAGGCGGAGCGCACGATTCCCATCGCCGGCCGGGGGCTGGAGGCGGGTGGCGACCGGGAGTTCCGTCCCGACCGGACGATCGGCCATGGCGACCGCATCAAGGGCCGCGACTATGTGCTGGAAGCCATCGCCACCCCCGGCCACACCCCGAACCATCTGGCCTTCGCCCTGGACGGGGAGGGGGCGATCTTTTCCGGCGATCATGTGATGGGCTGGTCCACCACCGTGGTGGCCCCGCCGGACGGCGCCATGCGGGAGTATATGGAGAGCCTGGACCGGCTGCTGGCCCGCCCGGAGGCGCTCTATCACCCGGCCCATGGCGGACCGATCGGCGACGCCCACACCTATGTCGCGGCGCTGGCCGGCCATCGCCGCGCCCGGGCGGCCGCGGTGCTCGACCGGCTGGCCGACGGGCCGGCAACGATCCCCGAACTGGTGACGATGATCTATCGCGGGCTGGAGCCGGGGCTGGTGCCGGCCGCCCGGCTGTCGCTGCTTGCCCATGTGGAGGAGCTGGTGGCCAGCGGCGCCGTCGGCTCCGATGATCCCGTGCTCAGCCAGGAGAGCCGCTACCGGCTGGCGGGCTGAACACCCGTTCCGATGCCCGCCGGCTGGAGGCG
>JBBSSF010000603.1:0-2503 GCA_038242345.1 Hyphomicrobiales bacterium | reverse complement strand
TCGGGGCGGTGCCCATGACGGAGCCCAGATTGATGACCCGGGCCGGGTCCTCCAGCTCGGCCGAGGCGGTCAGCTCCGGCAGCAGCTCGCGGGTGAGCGTGAACAGGCCGAAGAGGTTCAGCGCGAACACGTCGGTCCAGGCGCGATAGGGGAAGGTCTCGATGGGCGAGCCCCAGCTGCGGCCGGCATTGTTGACGAGGATGTCGAGCCGGCCGCCGACCCGGGCGCGCACCTCGGCGGCCAGCGCCAGCACGCCCTCCTCGGTGGCGACATCGCCGGCAAAGCCCTCGGCCCGGCCGGCGCTGCCGGCGGCTTCCGCCTCGGCATTGAGCCGGGCCGCCACCGCCGCGCAGGCATCGCCCTTGCGCGAGGCGATCAGCACCCGGGCCCCCGCCATGACCAGCGCCGTCGAGATCATCCGGCCGATGCCGCCGGCCCCGCCGGTGACGAGAGCCGTCTTGCCCGCGACCGAGAACAGGGAAGAAAGATAATCGCTCATGCGTCAGATACCTCCGGCCGCCAGCAGCCGGCCGGAATGGAAGGCGGCGTCGCCCAGCCATTCCCCGGCGACCCGCGCCCGCTTCACGAACAGTCCGATGTCGAAATCGTCGGTCATGCCGATGCCGCCATGCATCTGGATGCCCTCGTTGCCGGCGAGCCGCGCCACGGCGCTGCACCGCGCCTTGGCCAGCGCCACCGCCGGCCCCGCAGTCTCCGGGTCGGCCTCCATGCGCTGAAGCGCGTGGAGCAGGCAGGACCGGGCGAGTTCCACCTCGACGAACACCTGGGCGGCCCGGTGCTGGAGCGCCTGGAAGGAGCCGATCACGCGGCCGAACTGGCGCCGCTCCTGGAGATAGGCGACGGTGCGCGTGCGCGCCTCCTCGGCCACCCCGAGCAGCTCCGCCGCCGCGCCCACGCGCCCGGCATCGAGCATGATGGCGAGCAGCCCGGCGGCATCCCCGGTCTCCATGCCGAGGGCGTCCCCGGCCGTGACCGGCACGCCGGCGAAGACCAGCCGGGCGGCATCCCGGGCGTCGACCATCCGCATTGGCTCGACCGTCAGCCCCGGCGCGCCGCGGGCGACCACGAACAGGCCCGTGCCGCCCTCCTCCAGCCGCGCCGCGACGATCACGGCATCGGCAGACGCCCCTTCCGCCACGAAGGTCTTGACCCCGTCGAGCTGCCAGCCATTGCCGGACCGGCGGGCGGCGAGCGTCAGCCGGGCGGGATCATGGCGGCGGGTCTCGTCGACGGCGACGGCGATCACCGTGCCGGCGGCCGCGATCTGCGGCAGGAGGCGCGCGGCGAGCGCGGCATTGCCGCCCCGCACCAGGGCGGTCGCCGCCATCACCGCCGTCGGCACGAAGGGCACGGCGGCAAGGTTGCGCCCGATCGCCTCGCAGATCAGCCCCGCGCCGACGAAGCCGAGCCCGGCGCCGCCCTGCTCCTCGGGCACCAGCACGCCGGCATAGCCCTGGGCACCCATGGCCGCCCAGAGATCCCGGTCATGGCCCTGGCTGCCGGCATCGCGCCAGCGCCGGAAGGCCGAAACCGGCCCGTGATCGGCCAGAAAGCCGTCGACGCTGTCGCGCAGCAGCTGTTCATCCTCGGTCAGCACCAGCATCGTGTCAGACTCCCGGCATTTGCAGGATGCGCTTGGCGATGATGTCGAGCATCACCTCGCTCGTTCCGCCCTCGATGGAATTGCCCTTGGAGCGCAGCCACGAGCGGGCCAGCGCGCCGCCCGTGGGGCCCGTCCCCTCCCAGGCGAGTCCGTCGGACCCGGAGGCGGACATCAGGAATTCCAGGCGGCGCTTGTTGTGCTCGGTGCCGGCATATTTCAGCACCGCCGAGCGGGCCCCGAGGCCCTCGCCGCCGGCCGCCTCGTCGCGATAGCGGTCGGCGAGCAGACGCAGCGCCCGGCCATCGGCCTCGATCCGCGCCGCTTCCTGCCGCAGCGCCTCGGTGTCGAGGTCGTCGAGGGCGAGCCGCGCCTCGTCGTCGAGCATCTCGGCAATGCCGGTATCGGGGAACAGGTTGGCCCCGCCGGCGCCGATCATCTCGCGCTCGTGGGTCAGCAGGAACTTGGCGATGTCCCAGCCGCGATTGAGGGTGCCGACCAGATTCTCCTTCGGCACGCGCACATCATCGAAGAAGGTCTCGCAGAAGGGCGAGCGGCCGGAGATCAGCCGGATCGGCCGGGTCGAGACACCGGGCGTCTCCATGTCGAACAGCACGAAGGAGATGCCGAGATGCTTGGGCGCGCCGGGGTCGGTGCGCACCAGACAGAAGATCCAGTCGGCCTTGTCGGCATAGGAAGTCCAGATCGTCTGGCCGTTGACGAGCCAATGGTCGCCATGATCGTCGGCCCGGGTGGAGAGCCCGGCCAGATCCGAGCCGGCACCGGGCTCGGAATAGCCCTGGCACCAGCGGATCTCGCCCCGGGCGATCTTCGGCAGATGGGTGCGCTTCTGCTCCTCGGAGCCGAATTTCAGCAGCGCCG
>JBBSSF010000602.1:0-2509 GCA_038242345.1 Hyphomicrobiales bacterium | reverse complement strand
GACCGCGGCTATTTCCGCATGGGGCTGGCCGAGGGCGAGGCCAAGCTGCGCGCCGCCCGCGCCTTCTACTACGAGACCGCGGAAGAGGCGTGGGACGTGCTTCTGGCCGGCGATCCGGTGCCGGCCGATCTCACCAACCTGCTGCGGCTGTCCGCCAGCCATGCCGCCAAGGCCTCGGCCGAGGTGGTGCAGGGCTGCTACCGCATCTCCGGCATGGGCGTGGTGGAGAAGACCCACCGCATGCAGCAGATCCTGCGCGATACCCTGGTCGTCACCCAGCACGCCGCCCTCAACGACGCCACCCTCGACAATGCCGGCGCCATGCTCGCCGGTGTCGCGCCGGCGGTCGGCTATCCGTGACGGGGGCGGCGATGTCGGTGACGCTTTCCGCCCTGTTCCGCGACCGGCTCCGGCGCCTGCCGGAGACCGGCGAGATGCGGGACGGCTCCATCCGCTACCTGATGATGCGGCCGGATGCGCTGATGGGGCTGTTCGCCCGCCTGTCGGCCGAGATGCGCGGCCCCGCCTTCGCCGCCCTTGCCGGATCGGTGGCCGAACATGGCGGCCGCTCGGTGAAGGCCTATCGCGAGAGCGGGGCTGCCGATCCCGAGACGCTGATGCGCACCATCGTCGACACCTCCGCCGATCTCGGCTGGGGGCGGTGGCACTTCGCGCCGCCGCCGGACGGAGCCGGGATCGACGTCACCGTTGCCAACAGCCCGTTCGCCGACGGGGCAGGCACCAGCGACCAGCCGGTCTGCGCCCCGATCGTCGGCATCCTGACCGCCATGGCGCCGCTGCTTGCGGGCGCGGGCGCCCGGGTCCGCGAATGCACCTGCGCCGCCATGACCGGCGCGGGGGCCTGCCAGTTCCGCATCGATCCGGCCGCCTGAAGCCGGCCACGGTCCGAGACCTTTTCCGTTCTGCCAGAGAGGGGTACCAGATGACGCGCGCGTTCCTTTCCCGACGGACTTTCCTCGCCACGACGGCCGCGCTCGCGGCAGTCGCCGCGACCGGCCGGGGGGCTCTTGCCGCCGGCGAGACGATCCGCATCGGGGTCGGTTCCGACCCGGTGTTCGCCGCCTTCTACATCGCCGCCCAGGAGAAGATGTTCGAGGCCGAGGGCGTCTCGGTCGATGTGCAGACCTTCACCGATGGCGGTGAGGCCATGAACAATCTGGTCGCCGGCCAGGTGGATCTGGGCGTCGCCTCGGAGCCGACCAGCATCATCCGTCTGGCGCGGGCCGAGCTGCGGCCGCTGGCCGTCGTCTACCAGTCGGGCAAGCTGGTGAAGCTGGTGCTCGGCAAGGATGTCGCCAGCCCCAAGGACATCAAGCGCTTCGGCATCGTCGCCGGCTCGATTTCCGAATATACCGCCGGCCTCACCATGGCGAAGTTCAACCTCGATCCGAAGACGGTCGAGATGGTGCCGGCCGGCCCGCCGGAGCTGCCGGCGCTGCTCGCCCGCGGCGACATCGACGCCTTCTTCGCCTGGGAGCCGTGGCCGGCGACCGCCGTCGCCCAGGGCGGCAAGATCGCCCTCACCAGCGCCGATGTCGGCTATGTCGACACCATCTGGCTGACCGCCACCGCCGATATCCTCGCCAGGGACCCCGAGGGGCTTCAGGCCATCCTGCGTGCGCTCGCCAAGGCCTCCGATGTCACCCGCTCGGATCCGAAGCGCGCGGCGGCGGCGGTGAAGGCCTTCACGCGCATTCCGGAAGACGTGACCTTCAAGTCCTTCGACCAGATCAATCTTCAGGTGCGCGACTTCACCCCCGCCGATCTCCAGAGCTACGACGCGATTGCCAAGTTCCTCGCCGATCACAAGGTCACCAAGACCCTTGTGCCTTACCGCGAGGACATGCAGGTCGGCTTCTACAAGGGCTGATGGAACATGGCGAACGGAGCCTCGATTAGTCTCGATCGGGTCGGGATCGCATTTGGGGACGCGCAGATCGTCACCAATGTCTCTCTCGACATCCGGCCCGGCGAATTTGTCTGTCTGCTCGGGCCGAGCGGCTGTGGCAAGTCCACGCTGCTCAATGCCATTGCGGGCTTCCTGCCGGTGTCCGGAAAGATCGAGGTGGCGGGGCGTCCGGTCACCGGGCCGGGGATCGACCGGGGGGTGGTGTTCCAGTCCTCGGAGGTGCTCTTTCCCTGGCTCACCATCCGCCAGAATGTGGAATATGGCCTGCGCCTGCGCGGCGAGCCGGCGAAGGTGCGGCGCGAGAAGGCGGACCATTTCCTCGGCCTCGTCGGCCTCAGCCATGCCGGCGACAAATATCCCGGCCAGCTCTCGGGCGGCATGCGCCAGCGCGCGCAGATCGCCCGGGTGCTCATCAACAAGCCGGCCGTCGTGCTGATGGACGAGCCCTTCGGCGCCCTCGACGCCCAGACCCGGGAAGTGCTCCAGGCCGAGCTGGACCGGATCTGGCGCGCCACCGGCTGCACTATCGTGTTCGTCACCCATGACATCTGGGAGGCGCTGCTGCTTGCCGACCGGGTG